>JAJYIL010000116.1 GCA_021790055.1 Bacteroidota bacterium | reverse complement strand
CGATCTTGTTGAGATGTACCTGCAGCCATTCAAAAGCATCGAAGGAACGATATTTTTTATATTGATTCTTGATGTAACCGAAAAAAGATTAGCCTTCAAGCTTCTGGAAGAGAGCCTGAACAATTACAAGCTTATCGCCAGCAATTCAACCGACCTAATAATAAGGCAGAGAACGGATGGCAAAATAAATTATGCCTCGCCCGTATCTTTAAAGTTATTGGGATATAAGCCGAGCTTCCTTATAGCCGAGAATATTTATAACTTCATGCACCCAGATGATATGGCAAGAATTAGGTATGGGATACAAAATATGATTGAGACTGCTCATTATAAAACACGCTTTAGGATAAGGAACTTCCAGGGAAAATATCTTTGGTTCGAAAGTACTGCTAAAATTATCCCGGGGGAAGAAATTCCGGGCGAAAAGGAAATTATTTCGGTTTCGAGAGATATTACGGACAGAGTAGAGATTGAGAAAAAGTTAAAAGAAGCAGACAAAAAATCGGATGAGATTGAAAAGCTGAAACATATTATTCTTTCAAATCTGAGTCACGAGTTAAGGACGCCGCTGCAAAGTATCCTCGGTTATTCCGAAATTATTAAGGATAAGTTGATGGATGCGGATATGCAGGAGGATCTGAATAATATCTACGATAACGGCAAAAGACTGCTGAGGATGATAAATTTGTTTTTAAATCTTTCATATCTTGAAGCCAACAATTTCCTTCCTCATTTTGAATCTTTTGACATAAATGAAATTGTAAAAAGCGTTGCCGACACATTTCAGAATTCTATAAATCAAAAAAATCTGTATATGAAGACGAACTTTACCGAAGAGCCGTTAATGGTCAGTACGGATAGGATCTTGTTTAGAGATATTTTAGATAATCTTATCGACAACTCTGTTAAGTTCACAGAAACCGGCGGCGTTCATATTACTACGTCTGTTAGAAACAGTAAACAAGCGGTAATTGAGATAAAAGATACAGGCATTGGAATCCCTAAGGGTAAAGAAGATTTGTTATTCCAGGAATTCAGGCAATTAAGTGAAGGTCTTTCGAGAAAGTATGAAGGAATAGGCTTAGGGCTTACAATTTCAAAGAGATTGGTGGACAGGATCAACGGAAGCCTTTCTCTTGAGAGCATAGAAGGCCAAGGAACAATTGTTAGAATTTATTTCCAGCATCAAAATTATAGTTGATGTGTTTATTATCATTTATGACCTCAGAATGTTGTACATAAATAGGCTACTTTCTATATTTATATAGAAATTATATAGAAAGCAGCGAGTATAGTAAATTGTTAAAAGCTTTTTCTTTTTCGATAGGAAAAGACTTTTAATAATTACCTTACCGCTGCTTATTTATTTTTAAACGGCATAGAGAGGTAAATGAAAAATTTAAGGATAGACATTACAAATAGTTGCGGTGTAGAAAGGGGTAATTATCTGAAAGAAATAAATTGGCGAAAGAAACAAAGCTTATTCTAATTTTTATTTGAGCATTTTATTATTTAGCATTTCACAATCCTTTGCACAGGAAAATTCATTGTCTACTTTAGCAAGAGGAAGCCTTGCCTTTATGGATGCCGGCAGAGTAATCTCCGATTCTTTAGACAATTCAAATTCAACTGTGCAAGACTCTTTGCCGCCTATGGACAAGCCGAGACTTTTACCGCCTCATATGAGTCTCGGCGAAAAAATTCTTTGGGGGGAACACGGATTAGTGCATACTTTAGGGATTGAACCGCCTCTTTCGCCCCGGGAAAGGATGGGCGAAATTAAATTAAGAAGAACTATGTTGACTGCCCACCAGATAGGCGGCTTTACAACGCTTGCCTTGATGCTAACTGCCGATTACTTCGGGCAGCTTACGATTGACGGAGATAGACGGGCAGGAGACATCCACCAAACTATAATTACAGCTACTATTATTTCTTATGCAGCTACCGGACTGCTTGCAATACTTTCTCCTCCGCCGTTAATTAGAAGAGATGAAGGAGGCACCATAGCAATACATAAAGCCTTAGCCTGGATTCACGTCCTCGGTATGATTATTACCCCGATTCTCGGTTCAACAATTCGGCATCACCGGCTGTTTAATATGGATCAAGCACATTTCCATCAACTTGCCGGCTATTTAACTACAGCCGTCTTTGCAACTTCAATGTTAGTTATAGTCTTTTAATTAGGAGAATTCTATGAAGATGAAATTGGTTTTTTTCTTGCTCGTAATCCCGTTTACTTTATCTTTCGGTCAGCTTAAACGCTATGAAGCCGATAAATCCGGGTCATTCATTAAATACAAATTAACACATCCGCTTCACGAGGTTGAGGCAGTGAGCAAAGATGCATTCTGTGCAATTGATGCAGACATTAAATCTAAGCTTATTACAGACGTAATGGTTCAGGTACCTGTTAGCTCATTCGACAGCGGCAACTCGAACCGTGATTCTCATGCAATGGAAGTAGTTGCAGAGTTGTATTATCCCGATGTAAGATTTATCAGCAGCTCTGTAACAGAAAAGGGAGACAGCCTGCAGATTTGGGGAAACCTCACTTTCCATGGGGTCACAAAGAAAATTTATATCTCGGCATTAGCAAACTGGAATAATAACAAGCTGACTGTAACAGGAAATTTTGATATCAGCCTTAAGGCATTTAAGATTAAGCGTCCCCGTCTTTTACTCATCCCTGTTAATGATAATCTGCAGTTTTGGTTCAGCCAGGTATTTGATATCTAAATATCTATTTGAAGAATTGATTTGGTGAATTCGGATCGATTCTTTCCGAAAGTATTGCTGGTTTAATATCGAGCAGCTGTGTTGCGTTGAGACAGTCTAATCCTTTTACCGTAATTGTATTACCGGATATCTTTTCTATTTTAACAACCGCGGCACCAATTGGATTAGGTCTATTAGGCGTTCTTATAGAGAAGACGCCGGCAGGCTTACCGGTGCGGCGGGAATTTTGAATCATCGAGTCTCTATTCACATCTTGAAACCAGTATAGGACTAAAATCTCTTGTCCTTCTACAAGCCCGGATAATCCCGAAGCATACACTTCATCCATAATTAATTTGCACTCAGGTCCATCGGGATTTATGTTTCTCGGGCATTCATCAATTGTATGAAATGGAGTTTCAATCTTTCCAATGAAATTTAAATTTGCTTGCATTTCCGGTTACTTATTCATCTAAATAAGGTTTTCTTTTTTCTTAGTTTTAATCAAGCTCCCGCCAAGAAAAATTCCTGCCGCGCTTATTACGGGATTAAATAATAATACGGAAACCGGTTGAACTGCATTTTTCATTGCTTCAATGCTTGCAACATGACCTATCCTAATTTTACTTTGTTCGGCATACGGTGAGCTTATTTTGGAAATGGCTGAAGAAATACCTACTACAAAAACAAAAGCTGCTAAGACCAGAACCGTACCTTTATGTTTTGCAATTAACATACATACCAGACCGGCATCAATAGCTCCCAGTAAGGTTAGAATTATACTTAGCACAGCCCAGTTTGTCGATATCTGAAATGAGTTTGGTTTAAATGAACCGTCGGCTCCTAATATTAAATACAGAATTGAAAATGTGACGAGAAGAAATATTGCCATTGCTAAATATCCTGCTATTAATCCGATTATTTTTCGAGCCATGCTGCCTCCTTGGTGTATATTGAATGTAGAAAATGTTCACACAAAAATTAAATAATAATTTGATGCCGTAAAAGGTGATCCTGTATAAAATATCGCTCACGGTTTTGGTCCTTGATTGTAAATTGAAAGAAAAGTTATTCAATCACTATATTTCCCATTGAATACTAAAATGCCGGAGATTAAAATTCCCACCGTAAATCTTAGCTAATTAATTTGCTTATGTTTAACAAATTAGAAAGGTGTAAGATGAAGACAATAATCTTGCCGGCAATAATAGCTTTAGCTCTTGTCGCCGGATCGAATGCAATAAACAAAAGATTCGAAGCTGCAGGATTATCTAATTATGACCATAGCTCAAACATGGTTGTAAATGAACAAAATGCAGGTGACTCACTTTTTACGCTGGATCAATTGAAGAACCAGCTTGCCTTAACAAGCGACCAGGTTCTGGTAGTCGATTCAATATTAACATCCGCCAGCCAGCAGCTAAGCGGCGTAACAGATATACAGCAGGAGCAGCAGATAATTAATAATGCTTATTCTGCAATTGAGAATATTCTGACTGTAGACCAGCGTACTAAGTTCGATGCAATGAAGTCACAATCGAGCAGCTCGGGCTATTAAGAACCCCCGGCAAATAAATAGGCTGTAACCTAACAGAGCGCTAAAATTCCGTAGCCGAACTGAAAAAGTTAGACTACGGAATTTTTTTTACCAAGTTGAGTCTTGCCAAAAAGAAAAATTTAGCTTTATAGCGTTCAGATTTAATGGGGACGAAAATATACCTACCGTATTATTAAAAATAGCAACCTAAAGTCTGTTCTACGTTTTGGGCAGCCTCAAACTAAGAAACTAAAAATAATTAAAAAAGTAAGGTACATCATTGAAATTTTATGAAAACTCTAATATCTTTTGGATAAAGATGAGATTATTTTTTATAACACAAAGTGCATTCATCTTTTAGCAGCGCCGAACATTAAAAATACGGAATGAACCAGCTATCCGTATAATCTTTTATTAACTAAATTAATGGAGATGCTCATGCAAAAAGCAGCTTATTTATTTCTTAGTGTTTTCTTTATTGTAATTTTTGCTACCGGTGCTTTTGCTCAAACAGCAGACACTACCGCCCCGAAGATGGATACTACTGCCATCAAGGCTTTTAACAGCGGATTAGACAAGATGCAAAAGTCAGATTATAAAGGTGCCCTTACTGATTTTGAAACAGCTTTAGCTGCCTCGAAAGATTATAGAATTTACTACCAGATGGCTGTTGCCGAAGTAAAACTGGGCAACAATGATGCGGCAATAAAAGATTACCAGGATGCTATAAAGGCAAAACCGAATTTTGACGCTTCATATAACGACCTTGGTAATGTTTATTACAGCATGGGAAATTATAAAGATGCAATTGACTCCTTCCAAAAATTTCTGGAGAAATCTAAGAACGAAAGTATTAATGAAGGTGTAAAATTTAACCTTGCTCTTTCCTATACTGCTTTAGCTACTTCCGCAGAAAAAGCTAAGAACAACAAGCTTGCTATTGTTGATCTCAAAAAGGCGGTTAGCTTTAACAACTATGATATTGCCTATCTAAATCTTGCAAGGCTTTATTTCGTATCTAATCAATTTAAAAATTCAATCTCTG
Source organism: Bacteroidota bacterium (assembly GCA_021790055.1). Taxonomy (GTDB): domain Bacteria; phylum Bacteroidota; class Ignavibacteria; order Ignavibacteriales; family Ignavibacteriaceae; genus FEN-1297. The sequence goes on along the minus strand of JAJYIL010000116.1, from coordinate 3,053 downwards.
CAGCTCAAGACGCAATCAAGTACAAAAAGAATATCGGTATAGGCGGACCGTACTATTATATGGGCATTGCCTACAGCAAGTTGAAGGATTTGAAGAAAGCCAAAGAATGCCTGCTTAAAGCCAAGGAAGACCCCACCTACGCTAAGTTTGCCCAGACTGTGCTGGATGGGATGAAATAATTTTCTAATTAAATAAAATTAATTTACCCCCGCTTTGCCGGGGGTTTTTTATTTATAATGTAATTAAGCAGATAGTTGACATGCCGCCGGTAATGCCAAAAATAATTTGAACTACCACTTTTATTATGTAATTTCTTATCGCAGTAAATATTTAAAAAATCACGTCCAGGGAATTTGAAAGAAATATAATTTTAAGGGTAATGCAATGATAGGGAATCTAATCGATAACGGGCAAAAAAAAATATGAAAAAAAATAGCTGCATTTTCCGAAACAGCCGGATTTACTCCTATATATATATAGTGAAATAAAAAAAGTTTTCCCGACAAACGGGAAAATGTATTTAGTAGCTTATTGTTTTTAAAATATTGCAAGGCAACTTCTACTCCTCTCCATATCTGCCTGCGGTATTAATTTTTTATGGATCGGGAGGGCTCGTTATGCTTAATCTTTTAGTCATCGACGACGACGATGCTTGTCTGGATGATATTGAACTTTTGCTTAAGGATAAATATAAAATCTTTAAGGCAGATAATAGCAAGAAGGGGATTGATATTCTTAAGAAGGAGAACATCTCCATCTTAATATTGAACTTAAAGCTCTCCGATTCAGACGGACTTGATATTCTAAAACAGGTTCATGAAGAGGTAGATCCGAACCTTCCTATAATAATTGTTTCAGATAAGAATGACGTAGACACAGTGGTAAAGGCAATAAGACTCGGCGCCAGGGACTATATTCACAGGGGTATTAGCGTCGACTTGCTTCATCAAAAAATTATTTCTTCAATTGAAAAGCGCACGATAAGCTTACAGCTTAAAACATTAAAGGACTCCCAGGAAAGACAATATGATTATTTTGTCTGTAAAAGCAAAGCTATGCAGAATGTGGACTTTGAGATTACAAAGATAGCCCGCTCAAATGCAGATGTGCTTTTGCTTGGTGAGACCGGTGCAGGCAAGGATGTTATTGCCTACGAAATTTATAAACGTAGCACAAGAAGGGATAAGCTCTTCGTTGAAGTCTCGCTTAACTCCCTTAGTGATACTTTAATTGAATCCGAATTATTCGGCTATGAGAAAGGCGCTTTCTCAGGCGCAGATACTACTAAAGCCGGCAAGTTCGAAGCAGCAAACGGAGGCACTATTTATCTGCCCGAAATATCCGATATAAGCGAGAAGATACAGGCTAAGCTTCTATCCTTTATGCAGTATAAAGAAATTTCCAAAGTAGGACCCGGCAATGCAAAAAAAATTAAACTTGATGTAAGATTAATTATGGCTTCCAATAAAGACCTGTGGCAGCTTGTAAAAGAGGGTAAGCTTAGGGAGGATTTCTATTATAGGATAAACGTTACAAAGTTAAATGTACCCCCGTTGAGAAAGCGAAGAGACGGTATTGAAAGCTTATCGGATTACTTTTTAGATATCATTTTAAGAAAGCATAATAAGAAAGGAATCACATTCAGTCAGACACTAATTGATGTAATGAGAAAATATGAATGGTACGGCAACATACGCGAGCTGAAAAACTCAATTGAGAGCGCAGTTGTTTTATGTGATGATGATGCAGTGCTTACATTAAATGATTTTCCTAATCTGACTCCGCCTCCGGTGCAGGATACAGCTAACGACAGTTCTTTTCAAGCTGCTATGATTAAAGCAAAGTATGAATACATTATTAAATTATTATCCGAAACCAACCATAACAAAACCCAAGCTGCAGTTAAAGCCGGCTTATCAAGACAGGGTCTATTAAATATTATGAAAGAACTTGGGATTCAGTAATGAAATCAATAGAACGCGGATTACGCTGATTAAGCGGATTATCGCGGATCAATATTAAAATTGGAGGTGTTATGCTGAATAGTGATATAACGGAAAAAATTATAAAAGCTTTTTATAATGTTTATAATTCACTTGGCTTTGGCTTCCTGGAAAAAGTTTATGAGAATTCTATGAAAATAGAATTAAAGAAAATGGGATTGAAAGTTGAAAGCCAGAAGAACATCAAAGTGCATTATCTTGGCTATGAGGTAGGGGATTATTATGCTGATTTGGTTGTGAATGATTTGGTTATTGTTGAATTGAAAGCCGGGGATGCTTTATGTGAAGAACATGAAGCCCAGCTAATAAATTATTTACGGGCAACAAATATCGAAGTCGGAATACTTTTTAACTTTGGTAAGCTGGCGGAATTTAGAAGAAAGATATTTATGAACGAAAATAAAAAGCATGGGAAGCAATGAAATCAATTGAACGCGGATAGCGCTGATTCAGCGGATTATAGCAGATATAAATCCGCGCCAATCCGCCCAATCCGTTAAATCCGCGTTCTATTTTTTTTACCTGACTATCAACATTATACATCCAACCTGCCCTATCAACAATACTTTACACTTCTGTAAAATCTGCTTTACACCTTAACCAACCAACCTTTTAAAATTCATCTAAGCAGAAAAGAATTTAGATTGGAACAGAACATGCATAGTAAAAGCAATGCAAAATTATTTTCTATTGTAAAGCAATGAGTGAATCTAAAAAACATAATGATCATGTAGTTGAAACGGAAAGCCATTACAAGCTTTGTCCCGCATGCAGTAACTTCTGTCATGAAGACGAAAAGCAAATCTACTGTATAGCCTGCGGAGCGAGGATGCTCACCGAATGTCCGAAATGCAAAGAACCAATTTTATTTCCAACGGCAAAGCACTGCCATAAATGCGGAAGTAATTATCAATTTACAATTAAGAATGAATAATGAAGAATTTAAGTAATGGAACATTCTTATGTCTTTAGTTGATTCTATTCCTGTAGAGGCAGTGATTGGTAAAATTCTTTTTATAAGAAATCAGAAAGTAATGCTGGATAGTGAGC
>JAJYIL010000115.1 GCA_021790055.1 Bacteroidota bacterium | reverse complement strand
CGATATCAATTGCAGGAAGTAACATCACGAAGTGATGTAACGTGAATAGTCTCATGCATAACATGGGGTCTTAACAGTACTACTTTCAACGAACTCCGGCAGGAGTTCAATAAACAACATGGATAATATCGATAAGGTCTTCTTTAAAGTAATCCCTTCCATAATAATCTCCCGTTGTAACCCTCTCTGCCAGGTGATTGAGTAGCCCCGATTTTCATCGGGGCGTATCGAAATCACCGGGAATTATCAACTACCATACCTCACCTGTCATCAACCATTTCATGACAGCCCTCTGCTCTTTGCCCTTTGCTCAAAATGGAATGCCAGGCTAAGGTTCACAGCTCTTACCGGCTTCCGGATGATTCTATATTCCCTTCTATAGTTCTTATCTCATCCTCTATTCTCTTTTTCAGTACTTCTAATTCTTCCTTCCGGACTTTAAGCATCTCAACTTCCAAATCTTCTGAAAGCGGATGATCTTCATGACGGCAACATCTATAGTTGTGTTCGTGTCTAATATACTTTTCCCTTCCGCTTCTTTTTCCGCTGCATCCGTGCTCATTATTACCAAGCATATTTTTACTCCTTCCTAAAAATTTTATTAAAGATTTCTTATCCAAACATTTTCTGGTTATGCTTAAACCAATCGCTGACAATCTGATTGGTAAGCAAAATAAGATCAAAGATTCTGTTGTCTGCTATAAAGAAATAAAGATAGCCCTTGTCTTTCTTTGTCGAGACAATACCGAGATTTCTCAGCATCATAAGGTGTCTTGATACGACTGAAACATCAATGTTTAGTTCCTTTGTTAATTCCGAAAGATTTTTTTCTTTTTCTTTTAATAGCTCAATTAATTTTAATCTCTGGTCGCTCGAAAGCGCCAGGAAAAACCGGCTTCTCGGATCCATCGCCGGTGCCGTCATACTCCTTCCCATAGCTCGCATTTTACGCCGCATAATATTACCTTAATTGTGTCATTGCATCATGATGCAATAATACAAAAATCCGGTTGCATTGTCAAGTCCTAAAATGGTTGCTGTCTCCAATAATTAGCTCGCGTTACGCGAACAATTCTTAATCGTACTCAAAATCGGATTTAGAACTCAATTACGAACAAGATTTAGATTACGAAAATGCCTAACTTGAATAATTAATTTATCGAGCGGTAAAGTAGTGAAGATCCCATAAAAACAATAAGTCTTAATCTACCTTTTCACTCCTTTATATTACAAAAACAAAATTGAATCAAAAAATATATCCAAGTTAGGGAACCAAGCTCATAATCCATTTGTCACCAGACTTCTGACCTCCGATCTCATTTTCATTCTTCGCAGAATTTAACAACAAAGTTACTACCCCGTACTGCACTTTGCCCTCTGCTCTATGCCCCTACTTCTGTATCTCCAGTAATATTAGCTTCTTTCCCTTTTGATTTCTTACGTTCGATGGTTTGTAATATAATTCAAAGATAGTCGACTTCTTTATATACGCTTTGTACTTCAAAGTAGTCTTCTGAATTTCTTCTTCAACATCTCCGCCTTTAATTGATGCAAGAAATGCTTTACCTTTTATTAACGGCAATGCATATCTGAATAGTATAATTAGTGGTACCGTAGCCCTGCTTATTACAAGGTCAAAAGCTTCGGAATATTTTGAAATAAATTCGGGACTCTCCACTCGTCCGTTTATTACGGTAACATTACTGAGTTTTAGCTTATCGACAAACTCGCTTACTGCATCTATCTTTTTGCCGGTTGAATCAATTAAGATGCCCTTTATCTCCGGTCGCATTATTGCAAGAGGAATTCCCGGGAAGCCGCCTCCTGTTCCGATGTCTAAAAAGTATGTGCATTTTCCCGGAATATACTTGGTAACATATGAGGAGAGAAAGATGTGGTTTTCAATTATTGAGTCTACATCTTTGCGGGAAATCAAATTTACCTTTTCGTTCTTTTCCGCTACAAGTTCTGCAAAGTATGCAAGTCGCTCTATTTTTGCAGAGTCCGGGCTAAATCCGTTATCCCAATAGAAAGATTGAAGCTCCTTATAGTATTGCTCTTGAACGTCAACCATAAGAAATCCTTATATTTAGTTTCGCAAATATATCAATAAAACTGCAATATCTGAAGGGGTTACTCCTGATATTCTTGAAGCCTGCCCTATTGATCGGGGCTTAATTTTGCTAAGTTTCTCACGTCCTTCAGTTGAAAGTGATGTTAATGTCAAATAGTTTAATGTTAAAGGAATTTTTGTGTCTTCATACCTTTCTAATCTGTTGACCATCTCTACTTGGCGCTTAATATACCCTTCATACTTTAATTCAATCTCAACTTGATCCAGCGCCTTTTCATCTGCCAGTAAGTCCTGAACAGCTTGATGATTCTCTGTTCCGTTAATACCTATAATCTCTTTAAGTGATAATTCAGTTCGCCTGCAAAGCTTTGCTACCGTTTCTGCCGAATCGATTCCCGGAGAGCCTTTAGATTCAAGAAAAGGATTAATATCTTTCGCATGCAGCTTTAATTCATTAAACAGCTCTATACTTTTCACAATTCTCTTTTCTGTATTGGCTATCTCATCATTCATCTCTTTGGAAATTAATCCAAGCTGATAACCATAATTCATCAATCGCCTATCCGCATTGTCCTGTCTTAAAAGAAGCCTGTGTTCGGCTCTGGATGTAAACATCCTGTAAGGCTCATAAGTTGATTTGGTAACTAAGTCATCTATTAAAACGCCAATGTATGCCTCGCTTCTTTTAAGAACAAACTCCGGTTTGCCCTGAACTTTAAGCGCAGCATTAATACCTGCAATTATTCCCTGAGCCGCAGCTTCTTCATATCCGGAAGTTCCATTAATCTGCCCGGCAAAGTATAAGCCTTCAATCAATTTAGTTTCTAATGTTAAGTCTACCTGGCTTGGCGGAAAAAAATCATATTCAACTGCATATCCGATCTATCCCGGACGTACCATTTCAACTTCTTCAAGTCCTTTTATTTTGTGAAGTGCTTCTAACTGAATTTCAGCCGGCAGCGAAGTAGAGAATCCATTTAGATAAATCTGGTTACTGTCCAATCCTTCGGGTTCGCAGAAAAGCTGATGCCTATTTTTATCAGCAAAGCGCACAATCTTATCTTCAATGGAAGGACAGTATCTTGGACCTACGCCTTTAATTCTACCGGTAAACATTGGCGATTCATTAAATCCTTTTTCCAGAACTTTATGAACTGTCTCGTCTGTATAAGTTATATAGCAGCTCATCTGCGGCAAATAAGGAAATTCATTTAAATTTGTCTGATGTGAAAACGGCTGCGGATTCTCATCTCCCGGCTGCTCTTCCAGTACATCCCAGTTAATAGTATCTTTCTTTATCCTCGGCGGCGTTCCGGTCTTCAACCTTCCCGATTCAAATCCCAAATTGATTAACGCCTGCGTAACTCCGACTGCTGGCTGTTCGCCATACCTTCCGCCGCTTGTTGATTTCATTCCGGTATGCATAAGCCCATTTAAAAAAGTCCCAGCCGAAAGTACAAGTGCCAAACACATAATTTGAGCACCGTCAGAAGTAATAACACCTAAGACTTTATTATTTTCTGTTAAGATGTCGGTTACCGATGCTTCTATAATTTCAAGATTAGATGTGGAAGATACAACTTCGTATGCCTCTTCGGAATACAGCTTCCTGTCCGATTGGCATCTCGGTGACCAAACAGCCGGACCTTTGGATTTGTTAAGCATCCTGAACTGTATTCCCGTCCTGTCTGCAATTATGCCCATCATTCCGCCAAGCGCATCAATTTCTCTTACTAAGTGTCCTTTTGCTGTACCTCCAACCGCTGGATTACAGGACATCCTTCCAACAGCATTCTTGTCCATAGTGACCAATCCTACCTGGCAGCCCATATTCGCTGCTGCACATGCTGCTTCTATCCCGGCATGTCCAGCCCCTACAACTATTACATCAAATCTTTTCATAATATTATTACAAAGATACTTCCATATTCCAAAAATTTAATTTGAAAATTATCATAACCCATTGCGCCAAATTTCACTGCTTAAAATTTCTGCATAAAGGCGTTTCGTCCTAATCTCCATCCTTGCCGGGGGCTTTAAAAGTCCCTTCTCCTTAATAAGGATAAGGAATTTAGTTTACAAGCCTATGGATGAGGTCAAAAAACCGGATAAATTTTCCTATTTTTCATACCTTAACTCTTAATCAAACCTTCTATTCAAAATTTTCCGGTTCCACGTGGAACTCAAATTAAAACTTGACTCTCAGCCCAATCTTAAATTCATCTTGCAAAACTTTTGTGAACGGATACCTAAAACCAACAACCAAATACCGACCTCCAACTACCAAATTCGTTCCACGTGGAACCGGTGCCCCTGCACAATATTCTTTCATTTTCCTATACAGAATTTTTGAAATATATTATTCAAAATGTCGTCACTCGTTACCGAGCCTATTATTTCGCCTAAGCTGTTTTCCGCGTTCCTTAAATCAACAGAAATAAATTCACCGCTCAAATTGTTGATAATGGTATCTTTTGCTTTTATTAAATAATACTTAGCTTTCTTCAAACATTGATAGTGCCTCAGATTCGATACAATTGCTGTCTTTTCACTATAAACAGAATTTCCTAACGCAGTTTCCTTCAATTTAAAAAATAAGCTTTCCATGCCTTCGCCTGTCAATGCTGAGATATTTACATCGGCTTCAAATTTGATATTATGCTGGAGATCGATTTTATTTAATACTTTTATGACTTTTTCTTCAGAAGTAATTAATAAAATCTCTTCTAATAAATCATAGTCCGTCGGCTGTTCAATATCAGAAATAAAAATAACAATATCGGCATCTTTAATAGCTTGCCTGCTTCGTGATATACCTTCTGCTTCAATTTCGTCATTTGAGTACCTTATACCTGCTGTGTCGAAAAGCCGGAACAATATTCCGTCTATCGTAACTTCTTCTCTTATTACATCTCGTGTGGTCCCGGGTATTCTGCTTACAATTGCTCTCGATTCTCTTAAAATGTAATTCAATATTGAAGATTTGCCTACGTTAGGCTGCCCGGCTAATGCAACATTTACACCATCTCTAACCAGCTTACCAAATGAATATGTCGTTAATAGCTTGTCAATTTCATATTGAATGAATTCTATTCTTTTTATTAGCTCATCATTATTTACAAACTCTATATCCTCTTCTGCAAAGTCCAATCCTAATTCAACAAAAGAAGACGCATTGACTAATGAGCTTCTGAGTTCATTTACTTTTTGCGACAGCATTCCGTCTAATTGGTTGCGCGCTCCCTTCAATGAAGTTTCCGTCCTGGAATTAATTACATCTGCAACGGCTTCTGCCTGGGCTAAGTCGATTCTGTTATTTAAAAATGCTCTCTTTGTAAATTCTCCGGGTTCGGCTAATCTTATATCTCTTTTCAGCAGCAGCTCTGTAATTTTCTTTGCAATTATCGGACTGCCGTGTATGCTTATTTCTGCACTGTCTTCTCCGGTATATGAGTTCGGGCTCCTAAATATGGAGACAAGCACATCATCAATCAGCTCATTATTGCTTCTAATCTTACCATAATGAATCGTATGTGTCTGGGAATTAATAAGCTTTGTCTTTCCTTCAAATATTGAATCAACAGATTCAATAGATTTTGAACCGCTTATACGAATAACTGAAATTGCACCAATTCCGGGAGGCGTAGCTAAGGCGACAATCGTATCTTCAGTGAATGCTTCCACTTGCTGAAATCTTGATGTCATAAATTTTAAAATCTAAACTTGCAAACATATATAATATTATTTGGAATCTCAATTGTACTTTTTCTTGGAATTCCTTAAATTACTTAATTACATTTCCTCCCTTTATCTTCCGTATTTCTTTTGTGTTCTGAAAACGTTCTGAAAACGTCTTGAAAACGTTCTAATAAGCTTCTAACCCGAATACTAATAGTCTGACAATTCTTCCTAACCGGATGCCAAAAGCTTACATACGTTTGTTTTTTCGGCAATAATTCCGCCAGTTTGACGCAGCTTTTTATATCCCGCTTAATTGCCATAATTCATTTTATTACAATGTCTTATAGGAATTTCTAATAACGGCATATTACTTGTTGGGTTACTTATGAACTTCTAAATGTAAATAATTAAAAAATATTTTACTAACTAATTCATCTATTGGAAGGAGGATGCTAATATGGCAATGACAAAATGGAATCCTGCTCGTGAGCTGTTAAATGTTGAACGTGAGTTTAACAAAATGTTTAATTCTCTCGGTAGCAGATTCGGCTTAATGGATTCTTCCGATTTGGAAGAATACGAAAATGCGGTTTGGATGCCTTTGACTGACATTTCTGAAGATAAAGATAATTTTGTACTAAAGCTCGATCTTCCCGGTGTCAGCAAAGATGACGTCAAAATCTCTTTTACTGATGGTATGCTGAACATAAGCGGAGAACGTAAGCTGGAGAAAGATACTAAGGATGCTAAGTTCCATCGCATGGAAAGAGCTTACGGAAAGTATTTCAGGTCATTCACTTTACCCAACAAAATTAGGGAAGATAAGATTGACGCTGAATTCAAAGATGGGCAGTTAATTATTACAGTACCAAAAGCTGAAGAAGCAAAGCCGAAGGAAATACCTATTAAGGTAAAATAATTCCTCTTTTTAGGCTCTTGCTTTTGGAAGAAAATTGAGAAGGGTAGCTGCTTCAGTTACCCTTTTCATTTATTTCTATTATATTTAATAATAAATTAAACAATTGAATTTCTTTTTGGTTCTTTCTAACTAAAGATCAAATTACTAAATGGAATACAAAGATTATTACAAAACTCTTGGCATTGAAAAAGACGCGACTCAGGAAGAGATAAAAAAAGCTTACCGCAAGCTCGCAATGAAATTTCATCCGGATAGAAATCCTGGTGATAAATCTTCCGAAGAAAAATTTAAAGAAATCACCGAAGCAAATGAAGTATTAAGCGACCCCGATAAAAGAAAAAAATATGACCAGCTTGGTTCAAACTGGAAGCAGTACCAACATGCCGGCGGCGCAAATGGTATGAATGATATCTTCTCTCAATACAATAGAGACGGAAGCGGCGGCTCATATCAATACCAGGGAGACATCGGAGATTTGTTCGGCAACATAGGCGGCTTCTCAGATTTCTTCGAAAGCTTTTTCGGCGGTCATTCAAGACAGCGTTCTGCCGGTAATCCATTTTCTCAGGCTCAAGCAAGTAAAGGCTCGGACTTAGAAGCAAATCTCAATCTTACTCTTGAAGAAGCATTCAACGGTGTTCAAAAACAGTTTACCGTGAATGGAAAAACCATTAAAGTAAATATTGAACCGGGAACTCATGACGGGAAGAAGCTTCGGCTGCGTAATATAGGCGCACCGGGAAACCGCGGAGGTGCAAACGGAGATCTCTATCTCAACATCCATATAATTGAACATCCTTTCTATGAAGTTAAAGGTGACGATTTATATTATAATCTTGATGTCGATTTGTACACCGCTGTTTTAGGCGGCAATGTTCAAATTCAAACTCTTGATAATAAAAAAATAAATATTATTATCCCGAAGGAAACCGACAACGGCAAGCTTCTCAAACTTAAAAAGATAGGCATGCCGCGCAGCGGTAATGTAAATGACAAAGGTGATTTGTATGTTAGAATTCTCGTTCAGATTCCCAAAAAGCTTTCTAAAGAAGAAAAGAAATTATTTGAAAAATTAGCTGAATTAAGAAAATAAAAACAAAAGGAGTAAATAAATGAGTGCAGAAACAGCAGCAGCAAAATATGAATTCAAAGCTGAAGTAAAACAGCTTCTCGATATTCTTGTTCATTCACTTTACACAAGCAGAGAAATATTCTTACGCGAACTTATCTCGAACGCATCCGATGCGTTGGATAAGGTACGGTTTGAATCTACCAAGGGAACAGAATTATTAGATAGCGATTTACCTCTCGAAATCAAAATAGAATTTGATGAGAAGAAAAAGTTAATCACTATCTCCGATACCGGAATTGGAATGACTAAAGATGAGTTGATTACTAACATCGGTACAATAGCAAAGTCAGGCTCCGCTGAATTCTTAAAGCAGCTTAAAGAAAACAAGGCTGATGCTAACAACATTATCGGAAAGTTCGGCGTTGGTTTCTACTCCGTGTTCATGGTAGCTGAAGAAGTTGTAATAAAGACAAAGTCATTTAAGAAAGATGCGCCCGCTGTTGAGTGGCGCTCCAACGGACTTGGTGATTATGAGATTATTGAGCTTGATGAAAAGCTTAAGCGCGGAACGACTATTGAAGTTCATCTTAAAGAAGAAACTAAAGACTTTGCTGAGAAA
>JAJYIL010000114.1 GCA_021790055.1 Bacteroidota bacterium | reverse complement strand
TATAGTCTGCTGCAGCCGGGTCAAATAATTCGGGGTTTGACATAGAAAAGAAATCAGGAAATTCGGACTGGATAGAAATCGGGCATCTCCCGCACAACGGAACAACAACAGCGATTCACAGATATTCATTCAGCGATAAGGAGATCATTTCGAAGGAAGCATCGTATAGAATTAAGCAGATAGATTTGTTCCGAACTTTCTTGGTTGGTGACTTGCATAATAAAGCATGCTGCTTTAATTACTTGCGATATCCTTCCACTTTCCATCTTCTTTGATAGATTGTCTTCCTGTTGAAGCACAATCTAAATTTTAATAATGTTGCATTAGATTTATTTTACTTGGAAATAAATAAAAAACTATTATTTATTGAAGAAATTTTAACTTTTTGTAAGAGAATACTAAATGAGTACTGGAAAATCCATAAAACTTGGCTTCGTTGAAAATGAAAAAGATGAATATGAAAATAACGGGGTGTACAATCCCAAAAATAAGCTTAATAATTTAACTGGTCGGGATTGGATTAAGTTTACTAAAACTTGGTTTGTTCATAGACCTAAGGCTAGAAAGGAAAATGAAATACTTCATCCAGCCAAATATCCCGAATCACTTATTAAAGAGTTTATTGAATTTTTTACAAAAAAAGAAGAGTGGATTTTAGATCCATTTTTAGGTACTGGTTCTACACTTGTGGCAGCACGTAGTTGTGGAAGGAATGGAATTGGTGTAGAATTGGCGGATAAGTATTATAGTATAGCAAAAAAAAGAGTTGAAATAAACGATGATGAGTCGCCATTTTCTTTAGATATAAAAGAAATAGCTATTAAAGGAAACTCTATTCACTTAAAAAAACTTTTAACGGAAAGTCAGCTGGAAACAACAAAGATTAAATTTTGTATAACATCGCCGCCTTATTGGAATCAATTAAAAAGGAATTCCATCAGACAGAAAGAAAGAAAAGATAAAGGTCTCGATACTCAATATAGCAACTTTAATAATAAAGATGATATTGGCAATATCGACGAATATAATGAATTTATTGAATGGCAAGCAAAAATTTTTGACAATGTTTTTGATGTTCTCATAAACGGAGCTTATCTAACTATTATTACTAATAATGTTTTTGCCGAAGGAAGATTATATCCTTTAGCATACGATACTGCAATAAGCTTAACTAAACGAGGTGAAAAAAGTTGGATATTAAAGGATGAAAAAATTTGGTGCCAGGATGATAAAGCATTATTGCCTCTTGGTATTAATAATGCCTGGGTAGGAAATAGAGCTCATCAATATTGTTTAATATTTAGAAAAGAGAAATAATTAACATGAAGGAATACCTCGTAGTTAACCATTTTTAATATTTTTTACAAAAAGAAAAATTTCAGATTGAAAATGTCGTTTCATCAGCTCATTTAAACAATTTTTCATTTAGTTACATCCATGATATATTTGCACAGAAAGGGGAAGAGATAAAGGAAACAAACTGATGAAGGCGCATTAAAATCAATGAGAAGATTTTTAATTGAAGCAGGAGTTAAAAGCGCTAAAATGTAAAGGTTATAGCGGAAATGTTGAATATGATGATGAGGTAAAGATATTTCATGGTGAAGTTCTGGATATAAAAGATGTTATTGCATTGTAGAGGCACCTGCCAGCCGGCAGACAGAATCAAGTTCTTGTAAAAATAGTTTTAGGTAGCTCAAAGTTTTATCTGCGTGTTAATATAAACACAACTGATTTTTTCTATAAAAATTTAATAATGAAAAAATATACCGGCGAAACAATATTATTATCCATTACTCTCATCTGGGGTGGTACCTTCGTTATAGTGAAAGCTGCGCTTCAAGATGTTTCGCCCGTACTTTTTGTAACAATCAGATTCTCTTTGGCGGCTCTTCTTCTTTTGCCTTTCGTGTTCAAGGTAATTAAAAAGATGGATAGGAAGGTAATTACCGGCGGAATTCTTTTAGGCTTAATTTATTTCCTTGAGTTTGTAGCGCAAATAGTCGGACTGAAATATACCACTGCTACCAAGTCCGGATTTATAACCGGCTCCTTTATTCTTTTTACACCCGTCTTCCAATTACTGCTTGAAAAGAAAAAGCCGGGCGGAGGAAATTTATTGGGAGTTCTGTTTGTTATTTCAGGATTGATCTTTCTTTCAAGCAGCGGGACATCAATCTTCGAAATTTTCCGTGAAATAGGCTCGGGCTTTAACATTGGCGATTTTCTTACTCTCTTAAGTGCGGCTGCATTAGGGGCATATATTGTTTGCCTGGATATTATCAGCAGGAAACAAGATTATCTGCTGCTGGCTTTTATGCAGATGGGCGTTACCGCAGTCTGCGGAGTAATTCTTACTGTATTCCTTTCGGCAGCAAACCTTGAGCCTGCTGAATTTTCCTTTAACAATAATGTGCTGCTTGCTGTTCTTTATACCGGAATTTTAGCTACGGCGCTGGCTACAACTTTACAGACAAAGTATCAGAAATTTGTAACGCCTACCAAAGCCGGAATTATTTTTTCATTCGAACCCGTATTTGCAGCAGCATTCGCTTATTTTATAATTAACGAAAGAATTTCTTACTTAGGCTTTTTAGGTGGCGCACTTATATTCGCTGGTCTGCTGGTTACCGAATTATTTAATGAAATAAAACCGGGATAAGGAGCAAATGGAAAAGCACCGTATCTATACAATGAGCTTCGCCAGCGCCTATCCGCTATATGTAGCTAAGGCTGAGGAAAAGGGAAGGACTAAATTAGAAGTCGATGAAATCATCCGCTGGCTGACAGGTTATAACCAGAAAGAGTTGGGTGCTCGGCTTAAAAAACAAACAGACATTGAGACTTTCCTTGCGCAAGCTCCTCACCTTAATCCATTACGAAAATTAATTAAAGATATTGTTGGCGGTGTCCGGGTAGAAGACATTAAAAAGCCGCTTATGCAGGAAGTACGTTTCTTGGATTAGCTTATCGATGAACTGGCTAAAGGTAAGGCAATGGAAAAGATATTACGGAAATAGGATTAATATTATGAACAACAATATAAAATATACCCACACAAATCTAATCGCGAAGGATTGGAAGAGACTTTCTGAGTTTTACATTAATGTTTTCGGATGCAAACCTGTTTACCCGGAACGGAATTTATCGGGCGGATGGATTGAAAAACTAACCGGAATAGATAATGTTAAAATTTGCGGCGTTCATCTTGTACTGCCGGGATATGAAGACGGACCGACTCTTGAGATATTTGAATATCAGCCTGACAATCTAAGAAACGAAGAAAATAAAATTAACAACCAAGGTTTTGGTCATATTGCATTCCATGTCGATTCTGTTGAAGCTGTATTAGCCCAGCTAATTGAGCATGGCGGAGAACAGCTTGGAGACATTGTTAAAAAAGAAATGGAAGGCGTTGGATTGCTGACTGTCGTTTACGCAAAGGACCCGGAAGGTAATTTTATAGAGATTCAGAACTGGAAAAAATAAATAAGGCTTAGAATAAAGCAGCTTAGTGTTGATCTATCTTCTACCGTAATATTCGGCTATCTTATAAAAAGATTCTTTCGGCTCCCAATTATTATTGCCTACATATTTCGTTACTGCGAAGCATGCTTTATCAAAATCCAGATCCGGGTTATCATTATACTGCTTGCCTTGATCAATGAAATCAAAAACGAATGCGCCTTCAACTTTTGCTTGTTCGTAAGTATTAAGCAAATCCAAAATGTATGCAGATTGAATACTTTCATTGCGGATACATTTTTCTTTGAATGCCGGGGGGTTCTTTGACATGTCCAGTATAAAATAACCGGTTGGTCCTTTTAAGTCTGCGCCATCATAGGTGCAGCAGCCGAACTCCGTAATTATCAAAGGTTTTTCGTATCCAAGATTTTTTTTTAACATTCTATTAAAGAATGCCTTATTAAAAGATGCTTTGTAAAGATTAACCCCGACAAAATCAAATTCTTTCCATTCAACAGACTCCCACATTGCAGATGCATAGGTAATTTTACCTTTAAATTCATTCCGTACCGTTTTTACTGCGTCACTTATAAATTTATCAAATGATCTTTGAAATTTATATTTGAATCCCAATGCTTTTTTAATAAACATAACCGGCTTTGTTATATTAGCAATCCGCTTGTAAATAGTATCTCCTTCAACAAAGCTTTTCATGTCGATAGATAATTCACAGCCTATAATCAATATTGCATCGAGCACGGGGTACTGTTTTCTTAGCTTCTCAAATTTACCCGCAATATATATTAGATAAGATAACGTATCTTCTATATCTCCGTTAATCATCCTCGGCGAGAGCCATACATTTAACCCGTTTTTAAATGCAATCTCAGCCGATGAAAGAAGATTTGCAGTTCCAGTGCCGTATATTCTAACCGAGTTGCAATGAAGCTCATTCTTAATTGCATTCATATCGCGATCAATAACATCAGCGGATAAATTTCTTCTCGAGATGACATTAGGTGTATATTCAACACCCGCATCATAAGTAATACCTTTATATTTCATAATAATTTTATTTCGCTTATGTTTTTTATATTTCTTTTAGAAGAATTACAGTTGCTTTTTCAATAGTCAATGGAAGATAAAATGAAAAAGAAGCTTAAGAAGCTGTTCTGAAAATTAAAAATTTATGTCATATTACAAAACAACTAATGCATCTTTAATAACAGGATGACTTACGCGAAATTTATTTTCTTTACCGCCTTTCATATTGTTTCCATGGAATCTATATTAACCGGGTTGGTTTAACATGAATGACAACAACATGGAAAGAATGTTAAAAATAAATGTCAGGCGCCGGTATGCCGATAGTAGTTTATATAAAAATCGCCGAAAGTAATTATTTAGAGATTCAGAATTGGAACCATTACAAGCAATAAATCTAAAAACAAAATCAGCATACAATAAAGCCGCCCAAAAATATTATGACTTGTTTTATGATGAGTTGGATAAAAAACCGTTCGATAAGGAAATTATCGACACTTCTTTAAACTATCTAAATCCAGGTTCCATATTTTGCGATGCTGGCTGCTGTCTATGCGGATATATTGAGAATTATATTTCTAAAAAAGGATTCGTAATAACCGGCATTGACATTTCCGAAAGATGTATTGAAATTGCGCGGGAACATTTTCCCGAAATCAAATATGAAACCGGGGACTTTTCAAATCTTAAATACGATGATAATTCTATTGACGGAATAATTTCTTACCATTCAATAATCGATGCGCCGAAAATTTACCTAAGCAAAATATTTAAGGAATTTAATAGAGTCTTAAAGAGGGAAGGGCTTCTAATTCTAGCAGTAAAGGAAGGTGAGGAAGAAGGCAATCAAGAAGAATTGCCCGGGATAGAAGCTAAAATATATCTTTATGCGGATGAAATACAAATCAATAGAATATTTTAAATTAGTAAGATATCAGCAGTCTATGGGTCCTGACAGGAAAATTCATGTTAAAAAAGAAAATGTTATGTTTGTGCTTTAATAATAAAAAGCTTTTACAGTTTAATTGACCAAACAATTATTTCATTAAAATAATACGAAATATAATCCGGGAACCGGCTATGAATTATCGATACAAAATGTTCTATCTTATCTTTCTGCCTTTCTTCTTCCAAATAATCTGCGGTAGTGCAGCCGCTCAGACAACATTAAAGGATGCTTTCAAAAATGATTATTTAATTGGAACAGCTTTAAGCACTCAGCAGGTACTCAGTAAGGATCCAAAGGCGATGAAGTGTCTCGAAGAGAACTTCAACAGCATCTCGCCGGAAAATCTTTTAAAATGGGACGCTGTTAATCCGCTTCCGGGTAAATTTAATTTTGCACCGGCAGACAGCTATGTTGCGCTAGGCGAAAAGTACCATATGTTTATAATCGGTCACTGCCTTGTATGGCACAGCCAGGTACCGAGGTGGGTTTTCCAAGATTCAACCGGAAAGCCCGTTACACGAGAAGTCCTTCTTACAAGAATGAAGGATCATATCTTTGCTGTTGTGGGAAGATACAAAGGAAGAATCAACGGCTGGGATGTTGTTAACGAAGCAATTGAAGACAACGGACAATTGCGTAAAACCAAATGGCTGAATATTATCGGCAATGATTATATAGAAAAGGCTTTTGAATATGCCCACGAAGCCGATCCTAACGCTGAGCTTTATTACAATGATTATAATCAGTGGATGCCCGGCAAGAGAGCCGCCGTTGTAAAACTTATTAATGATTTGAAATCAAAGGGAATTAAAATCACCGGCATTGGAATACAGGGTCATTGGGGATTGGATTACCCGCCGATGGCGTCAATTGATTCAAGCATGAAGGCTTATACTGATGCAGGCTGCAAAATAATGATAACCGAATTGGATATGGATATCCTTCCGAACCCGTTCAATAATACTAGTGCTGACGTAAGCAAAAGATTTGAGCTTACTAAGAAATCAAATCCTTATGCCACCGGACTCCCGGATTCTGTGGAGACTAAGGAAGCAAACAGATACGCCGAATTTTTTAAATTGTTTCTTAAATACAAAGGCTCATTAACCCGTGTAACTTTTTGGGGAATGTCGGATGCACAGTCTTGGCGCAACAACTGGCCTATATGGGGAAGGTCTGCATACCCGCTGTTGTTCGATAATAATTATCAACCTAAACCCGCATATTTTTCAGTTATAAAAACTGCTGAAGAAAATAAATGAACAGTAGCCAAATCCTGGTTGAGTTATTAAGTCATATGGAGTGGGCAGACTCGGTTGTCTGGGATACTGTTGTTAAGTTTTCAAAATCTGGGGAAGATAAAAAGCTAAAAGATATTTTAGTTCATTACAATACGGTTCAGCGGTTGTATCTCCATGTATGGAAAGGACAGCCATTTGACCGTAATAACCAGCCGGAACTCTCCAGCCTTAATCTAATATTACAGGAGTTTAAAACATTTTTTAAAAGATTGGATGAATTCTGTAGTGATATACACAAATATGATTTAGATAAAATAATTGTCTTTCCCTGGAGTGGCAGGATAGAAAAAATTCTTGGAACAAAGCCGGCAGATGCAAACCTCGCAGAAATGATTTTGCAGGTTGTTGTGCACAGCGCTCATCACCGCGGACAGATAAATATGCGCTTAAGAGAAATCGGCGGCGAGCCTGAGACAATTGATTTTATTGCCTGGGTGTGGAAAGGGAAACCTAAAGCGGAGTGGGAACACAATTAGAAGTAATCGACAGAATATGTGTTCGATTAAATTTAGATTTTCAAAACAGAGAGAATATTTTGGTTAAAATATTCTCTCTGTTTTTAGACTTTGCAGATTACTTTTGGGAATTCAGTTGCTTGCTTGATGCTTTCTCCTGAGATTCCTGCTTTTCTTTTTGCGGTTGTTGTCTCTACGCTTTCCTTTCCTCTTTGGAAAATCCTCAAGAGATAAATCCCTGCGAGAATTAATTTTGAATATCCGGGGATTATTTGATGAATGCTCTCCAACTTCACCCTTATTTTCCGGCTGATTAAACGGATGGTCCTTAATTACCGGTATGGGAATATTAATAAGCTTATTTATGCTTTTCAATAAATGCTTCTCATCATTGTCACAGAATGAAAGAGCAACGCCGCTAAGTCCGGCTCTTCCGGTTCTGCCTATACGATGAATATAGGTCCCGGATTCTTCCGGCATTTCAAAATTTATTACGTGAGATAGCTTGGATACATCAATGCCACGTGAGGCAATATCCGTAGCTACAAGCACTCTTGTTTTTTTAGACTTAAAATTATCCAGGGCTTTTTGTCTTGCGTTCTGCGATTTATTTCCGTGAATTGCTTCAGCAATAATCTTTGCATTGTTCAAAACTTTTGTTACCTGGTCGGCGCCGTGCTTTGTACGCGTAAAGACTAATGCAGAATCTATCGACTCGTCTTTCAATAAGTGAACAAGTAGCGCTTTCTTATTTGGCTTTGCAACAAAATAGACTCCCTGCTTAATTGCTTCTACTGCTGGTTGATCCGGTGTTACTTCAATTTTAACCGGATTTAATAAGATAGAGCTTGAAAGCTTTTTAATTTCCGGTGGCATAGTTGCCGAAAAAAATAAAGTTTGTCTTGCCGCCGGCAACTTTGAAATTATTTTTTTGATATCAACAATAAATCCCATGTCAAGCATCCGGTCGGCTTCATCAAGGACAAATACTTCAATATCCTTTAATGAAATAAAATTCTGGCTCATAAGATCGAGCAGCCTGCCGGGAGTTGCGATGAGAATATCTATACCTTTCTTTAAAATATCGGTCTGCTTTCTCTGCGAAACGCCGCCGAAAACAACAGCGCTTTTAAGCCCGGTATACTTTCCGTATGAAG
>JAJYIL010000113.1 GCA_021790055.1 Bacteroidota bacterium | reverse complement strand
AGTTATAGCGGAAGATGGGAAATATTGGAAGCTATTAAAAGCATTGCGAACCAGGCAGTCGAAGGCAAATTAAATTTGAATGATATCAACGAAAAATTTATTTCTGAACATTTAACAACAAAGAATTTTCCAGATCCGGACCTTTTAATTAGAACAAGCGGTGAATTTAGAGTGAGTAATTTTCTATTATGGCAGATTGCTTATACCGAATTCTACATTACCGATGTTTACTGGCCCGAGTTCAAACGAAAGCATTTGTATGAGGCAATTAAAAGCTATCAACAGAGAGAACGCCGGTTTGGTAAAGTCAGTGAACAACTATTAAAGAACGACAAAGGCTTAAAGAATGTCTCAAACCTTCCAAAAGAAATTGTTTAAATATTTTTTCCTTGCACTTATTCTTTTTTCATCTTTATCATTTGCACAAACTGCTGCACCTACTTATAAAATTTTAGGTATCTCGGTTGAGGGTAACAAGACTGCCGATGCTTCGACTATTATCGGTTACAGCGGATTAAAGGTTGGAGATGAAATCCAATTGTCAGGCGATCAAAACGTAATGAATGCCATCAAGCAGCTCTGGTCGTTAAATCTTTTTTCAGATGTAAAGATACTGGTTGATAAGCAGGTAGCCGGCGGTGTTTTTCTTCTTATCAAGGTTAAAGAATACCCGCGCTTTGAAAAAGCAGTATTCCAGGGTAACGATAAGGAAAGCACAAGTGATCTTGAAAAAAAGGTTGATCTTGAACGTGGACAAATATTAAAGCCGCAGGATAAAGTACGGATCAGAGAAGAAATTCAAAAGTTGTATGAGAAAGACGGATATCTAAACGCACAAATTAAAATGGAAGATTTTGTTTATTTTACTGCCGATACAACTGAGAAGGAAATAGAAGTCGTTTGGAGAAACTCAAAGGATTTTTCAGAGCAATACACAACTAAGTACGATTTAGGCGATAATACTTATTTTAATCTTATTGATAAGATAAAGGATAGAATACTTTTGATGGTTAGGATTAAAGAAAATCAGAAAGTAGTCGTACGTAAAATCGAGTTTGTAGGCAACAAAGCCTTCTCCGGTAGTAAGCTGAGAGGTCAAATGAATAATACCGAGGAAGCCGTGTGGTGGAAATTCTGGAGCAGCGCGGAATTCGATCCTAAAAAGTTTGAAGATGATAAGAAGTCAATTATAAAATTTTATAGAGAGCACGGATACAGAGATGCTCAAATACTCTCGGACTCTTTGATTTATTCAAACGATAAAAAAGATTTAACAATTCTAATTGATGTTTACGAAGGTCCCCAGTATTTTATCAGAAACATTACGTGGGATGGAAACACGGTATTTCCGACTAAGCTCTTGGATGAGCACCTGGATTTTAAGAAGGGCGACGTATATAATTACGAGAAATTTGAACAGAATCTTCACGGGAATAAAGATCAAAACGATGTCTCATCTCTTTACTTGAATGACGGCTACCTGATGTTTAATTTAGCCACTACCGAAACAAAGGTCGGTGCCGACTCAATGGATATCAATATCCGTGTGGATGAGAAGAATCAGTTCAGAGTAGGCGAAGTGACGATTTCCGGCAACGACAAGACAAAGGATAAAGTAATTAGGCGAGAGCTTTATACTATTCCGGGAGACTATTTTAACCGTGGACTGCTGCTGCGAAGCGTTCAGCAGCTTGCTAACTTGAAATACTTTAACGTTGAAAAGCTATACGGTCCGGATGGAATAACCACAAATCTTAAAAACGACAGCACTGTAAACGTCGGGTTTAATGTTGAAGAGAAGTCGAGCGATTACTTAAATGCCTCGGTTGGCTACAGCGGCAGCTTTGGATTCAGCGGTGCCATTGGAGTTACGTTGACCAACTTTGCAATCGATCATCCGTTTACTTTGGGAGGCGGACAAATCCTCAGCTTTAATTGGCAGTTTGGCGTAAGCAATATTTATAGAACTTTTTCGCTCGGCTTTACTGAACCATGGCTGTTTGATACCCCTACTCTTGTTGGTTTCGATTTATTCGATACGAGGCAGCAGTATTACTATGATATGAGCCAGCGAGGTGCTAGCGTTAGAGTGGGAAGAAGATTAAAATGGCCTGATGATTATTTCTACGTTCAGGGAATGTTCCGCTACCAGTATAATAATATATTGTATGGCGCGGGAGATTATGTGCAGGGTGTTACCCATCAGTATACGCTTGGAGCTACTATAAGCAGAAAGGATATAGACAATCCGATATTTCCATCTATCGGTTCAAATGTGCAGCTCGATGCCGAGCTGTCGGGCGGTCCATTTTTGCCTGGTGACCTAAATTATTACAAGATTGATTTTTCAAACGAATGGTACAACAGGCTGTTCAATACAAGTAGAATAACCCTGTATACGGATATCCATTACGGCTACATTCATGAACTCGATCAGTTTTCAAAAAATCATATTAATCCGTTTGAAAAATATTTTATGGGCGGCAACGGATTGGTTATTGCTACCGAACCGCTGCGCGGCTATGATGATAGATCAATAGGACCAACAATAAACGGCAATGTTATTGGCGGCGACGTTATGATGAGATATACCGTTGAGCTTAGATTTGCTGTAACGCTTGAGCCAGTCCCTTTATACTTACTCACGTTTGCTGAAGCCGGAAATGTCTGGCTGGATTTACAGCATACGAACCCATTTGATTTAAGAAGATCCGCCGGGGTTGGTGCGAGAATAATGATTAATCCAATCGGTCTAATCGGCTTTGACCTTGGATACGGCTTCGACAGGAGGCTGGTAAACGGGCAGGCTCCTGCATGGCTGTTCCACTTTCAATTTGGAAAAGGATTTTAGCTTAATCAATTAAGAATTAAAAATTAAAATTGAAGATTAGTATTAACAATTAGAGGTAGAAAGAGTGAAAAAAAATCTTTTATTTTTAGCGGCAGTTTTTTTATTTACTGCTGCAATCAATGCTCAGACTCAAAAGATCGGGTATGTTGATTCGCAGGTAATATTAGCGCAGCTTCCTTCAGCTATAAAAGCTCAAAATGATCTTGATGCATTAACGAACAAATGGTCTGCCCACCTGGATTCAATGCGTACTAAATATCAGCAAGACCTTGCAAACTATCAGCAGCAATCCACTACAATGACTGAGAACGCTAAATTAGCTGCGCAGAAAAAACTAGTAAATGAAGAAAACGAGATCCTAAATTATAATAAAGAAAAATTTGCCCAGGGAACCGGCGAGATTTATAAAAAGCAAGATGAGATTTTTGGTCCTGTAAAAAAGAGAATTTACAACGCAATCGATGAGGTCGCTAAGAAAGAATCGATGAAGTTTGTATTTGATAAAGCAGGCGACGTTGTTCTTCTTTATGCAGATCCGCAATACGATATTACTTATAAAGTATTAGATCTTCTAAAGACAGGCGGCAATTAGATTTGCTGTTGTGCATAGGCGAGATAGTTAATTCTAAAATAATTATCTTTCGAACAGTAATTAACCTTTAGCTTTTAATATTGAGAGGGATATAAATTAGATTGATACCACTTGAAAATTTTTTATCACTATCAAATAAAGCATAGGAGTTGAGATGAAAAAAATAATTTTATCTCTCATTATTTCAATATTTGTCTTTACCGGTCTTTCTTACTGTCAGCTTAAGATTGGCTATGTGGATTCTCAAGCAATTTTATCTAAGCTTCCGGATGCACAGGATGCGCGCCAAAAGCTCGACGGATTAATCCATGACTGGAAAGCAGAGCTCCAAAAAATGGAGAGTGAAAAGCAGGCAAAAGAACAGGACTATGACCGTCGCAAGCTTATAATGACCGAGCAGACAAGAAACGAGCTCGAAGGTGAAATAAAGAAGCTTGAACAGCAGATTACCGAGTACCGGGATAAGAAATTCGGAACCAACGGTGAGCTTTTCCAAAAGCAGGAAGAGCTGATGAAGCCTGTTCAGAATAAAGTTTTCAACGCTATACAAGATGTTGCAAAGGAAAAAGATCTTGACTTTGTGCTTGACAGGAGTGGTCAGCTTTCCATTTTATATGCGAAGGATAAATACGATATTACTCCCCAGGTAATGGATAAGTTAAAGCTTCAACAATAAAAATTTACATGAGAGTCAGTCTATTAGATATTACCGATTTGGTCGGTGGAGAAATTTCCGGCGATAAAGAAACTCAAATAACCGGCTTGGCAAGGATTGAAGAAGCGGGAAAGGGGGACTTGACTTTTCTGTATATGCCTGCTTATGAAAAGTATTTTCAATCCACAAGAGCATCGGCAATACTTGTTAAGCCGGGATTTAAGAAGTCAAGAACCGATATTTCCTATATTGAAGTTAACGACCCGAATAAAGCCTTCTCAAAAGTTATTATTAATTTTTTCTCTCCGGAATTTTCTCTAACCGGAATTGATTCGACTGCATTTGTTCACCCATCCGCATCTTTAGGAAAGAATGCGGCGTTAGGCAGAAACGTCGTAATTTCTGCAGGCTGTAAGATCGGCGACAATGTTAAAATCTTTCATAACACAGTTCTTCTTGAAAGTGTAGAAATTGGCGACGATACAATTTTATTTCAGAACGTAAGTATTAGAGAAAAATGTAAGATCGGAAACCGTGTAATAATTCATCCCGGTACTGTTGTCGGCTCAGACGGCTTCGGATATTTCCCGGATGAAAACGGTAAATACATGAAGATACCGCAAATCGGAATTGTAATTGTTGAAGACGATGTTGAGCTTGGCTCGAATGTTTCGGTTGACAGAGCGGCACTCGGTGCAACAATAATTAAGCGCGGAACAAAGATAGATAACCTTGTTCAAATTGGGCATAATGTTGCGATTGGCGAGGACACTGTAATATCGGCTCAGAGCGGCGTTTCCGGCAGTACAAAAATAGGCGCTCACTGTATTCTTGGCGGGCAAGCCGGATTAACGGGGCATATAGAAATTGGAGATAATGTTTCAATCGGTGCTCAGTCAGGCGTTTCAAAATCAATAACCAAGCCGGGAATATATTTCGGCTCTCCGGCAAGAGAGTTAAAAACTACTTTAAAACTGGAAGCTCACCTAAACAATCTTCCGGAATATCTTGAAAAGATTAAACAGCTTGAAAACCGGATACAAAATTTATCGGATGAGCTAAAAAGGTTGAACGGCAAATAATGACTTAAAAGTTTTGCATTCAATCAAAAAATAGCTAAAAAACAATTTAGCAATTAGTCAATTTAGCGATATAACTTTTTCCAAATCAGTAATCTTCAACATACTATTTAAGAAATTAACTTGAGATACAAGTTTCTTCAATTTCATCACCTGTTTATTGTATTTAAAAACTCATCTTGCTATTTTGGCAACCGAATTCCATGTATTTAATTTTAATGTGTAACTAAGCGGATAATGTAAATGTTAGAACTTCAACGGACGATTGAGAAGCCGGTATCTCTATCGGGAATCGGACTGCATACGGGGACTTCGTGCACAATGACTTTTAAACCGGCACCTGAAAATCACGGGATTAGATTTGTAAGGGTCGACTTAGGCGGTAATCCCGAAATACCAGCTAATGCAGACAATGTAGTGGACGTATCGCGCGGAACTACTTTAGGAATTGGAGAAGCTAAGGTTCATACTGTCGAACATGTGCTTGCTGCAGTGGTCGGTCTTCAAATAGATAATTTAATAATTGAGATTGACGGCATTGAGCCGCCGGTTGGCGACGGAAGCTCGATGCCTTACGTTAGGAAGCTTTTGGATGCCGGCTTTGTCCAGCAGGATGCGCCAAAAGATTATTTAATTATTGATGAAACGGTGATGTACCATAACGAGGACAAACAGATTGATATTGTGGCTCTTCCTTTAGACAGCTATAGAGTTACTGTTATGGTCGACTATCAGAACCCGGCGCTCGGCAGCCAGCATACCGGTATGTTTGATCTTGAAAAAGAATTTGTAACCGAGTTTGCGCCGGCAAGAACTTTCTGCTTCCTAAGCGAGGTTGAAGAGCTTGCCAACAACGGCTTGATTAAAGGCGGGGATATCGATAACGCAGTTGTTATTGTCGATAGAAATTCAAGCGATGCGGAGCTTGAAACGTTGCGGAAGAAGATCGGCATTAAAGAAAAAGTAACTATCGGTCAAAACGGAATTTTGAACAACAAAGAGCTCAGGTTTAGAAATGAGCCGGTAAGACACAAGCTTCTCGACCTTCTTGGCGACCTCGCTCTTATTGGCGCTCCGATAAAGGCTCAGATACTTGCTGCGCGTATCGGACACAAAGCCAACGTTGAGTTCGCTAAACAGATAAGAAAATTATACCAGCAGAAAAAGCTTGTTAAGAAATTTCAATTTGTAAAAAAAGAAGGAGTTGTTTTTGATACAAGCGCTATCGAAAGAATTCTTCCGCATCGTTATCCGTTCCTGCTTGTTGACAAGATAATCCATCTTGAACTCGACAAGAAAGTAATAGGTGTAAAATCGATCAGCGTGAATGAACCGTACTTCCAGGGGCATTTCCCGGGACAGCCTATTATGCCTGGCGTTCTGATAATTGAATCGATGGCACAAACCGGCGGTATCCTTCTTCTTAATGCGTTTCCAAACCCGGAAGAGAAGCTTGTTCTGTTTATGCAGATAAACAATGCTAAGTTTAGAAAACCGGTCTACCCGGGCGATCAGCTCTTTCTGCAAATTGATATGACGAATAAAAAGAGTAAGGTCGTTACTATGATGGGTAAAGCCTATGTGAATGACACATTAGTTGCCGAAGCCGAATTTATGGCTGCGATTGTTGACAGAGAATCAAGCATCGGAGAAAAGAAATAAAATAAATGAATACAATTCATCCGGCTGCAATTGTTAGCAGCAAAGCAAAACTCGGCGACAACAATACAATTCTTCCTTACACAATTATTGAAGATGATGTCGAAATAGGAAACGACTGTTTGATCGGTCCAAACGCGGTAATTTACAACGGTGCAAGAATAGGCAATAGAGTTAAGATACATCAATCAGCTTCCATTGCACATACACCGCAGGATTTAAAATTTGGAAATGAAAAATCATTGTTTATTGTTGGAGACGATACGGTGATTCACGAATTCGTAACACTTCACCGCGGAACAAAGGATACCGGATTTTCAAGCGTAGGCAAAAACTGTTTGTTGATGGCTTACGTTCATGTAGCTCATGACTGCGTAATCGGAGACAATTGCATCTTCTCCAACGGAGTTCAGATAGGCGGGCATGTTACTATTGAAGATTATGTTGTCATCGGAGGATTAACGCCGGTGCATCAGTTCTGTATAGTCGGTCAGCATAGTATGACCGGCGGCGGATTCAGAATTGTCCAGGACGTTCCGCCGTACATTCTTACTGCAAATGAACCGCTGCGGTTTGAAGGGCTGAACATAATCGGGTTGCGTAGGCGGGGCTTTGCAAATGATGATATTTATACATTAAAGAAAGCGTACGGTTATCTTTATGATAAATCTTTGAATGTTAGCCAGGCTAAGGAAATAATTCGGCGCGATTTAGGGGAAAACAAGTACGTGAAAAATCTTCTTGAGTTTTTAACGAAGAGCAAGCGTGGTTTGGTTGGTAAATGAAATGGAAGTTTATAAATACAGGCTTTAACACCGGTGCATTTAATATGGCGATGGATGTTAGTCTTGCGAATACTTGCCGGCAAGGTGAAGCAATGCTTAGGCTGTACAGATGGAGTCCGTATTGCATTTCGCTAGGTGCAAACCAGGATATCAATTCAATTAATTTATCTAAAGTTTCGGAGGATAATATTGATGTAGTCAAGAGACCGACCGGTGGAAGAGCGATTTTGCATTCGGAAGAATTAACATACTCGGTAGTAATGCCTCTTAAGCAAGATTCTTCAGCAAGAGATATCTACAGGGTAATAAATCTTGCTTTAACCGAAGGCTTGAATATGTATGACAAAAGACTGAAACGTGTCGAGCTTGAAAATCTTCAGCCTGATTTTAGAAATTTTTATAAAGATGAAAAGAGCGTTGCCTGCTTTGCTGTCCCTGCAAAGAGCGAGCTTAAGTTCGATGGAAAGAAGCTTGCGGGCAGCGCCCAAAGAAAGATTGGAAATATCATTCTTCAGCACGGCTCCATCCTATGCGGAGATTTTCATAAGAAGATTGTAAACTACATTAATTCTTCCGGAAACAGCATCGCAGGAATCTCTGAAGTCTTGGAATTAACTGCAGACATTAAAGCGATTACCGGGGAGGAAGTTGATTATGATCTATTGGCGGATTCCATTAAAGAAGGCTTTAGCTCGTACTTTAATATTAGCTTTGAAGATGTTGATGAAGACTGGTATCTTTCGGAATTAGAGATGGCATCCCGGTTTAATCGGCATGCCAT
>JAJYIL010000112.1 GCA_021790055.1 Bacteroidota bacterium | reverse complement strand
GCTTTGGATTGACAAAGATTGAAAACACTGTAACATCGCATTTTGTCTTTGACTTTTTTATTAGTGAAAGATGCCCTTCATGGAGAAAGCCCATGGTAGGAACAAGCCCGACTGATTTGCCCGCAGCTTTCATTTTAATTGAAACCCGCTGCATCTCCTTAACTTTAGAAACAGTTTTGATGAGTTCCTCAGCTTAATAAGGACAGAACATTAAAGATATTGTTCTTTAAATCTTTTCTTGACGAAATAATATCGACAAATCCCTGTTCCATCAAAAACTCGGACCTTTGAAAGCCTTTTGGCAAATCCTTCCCTATCGTTTGTTTAATAACACGGGGACCGGCAAAGCCAATAAGCGCCTGCGGCTCGGCAATATGAACATCGCCAAGCATGGCATAGCTTGCTGTTGTTCCGCCTGTAGTCGGGTCAGTCATTACCGAGATGTACGGAACTTTAGCTTCGGCTAATCGAGCAAGCCGAGAGCTCGTTTTAGCCATCTGCATCAAAGAAAATGCACCTTCCATCATTCTTGCGCCGCCGCTCGAAGAAACAATAATGAGCGGAACTTTATTCCTAAAAGCTCGGTCTATAAGTCTTGAAACTTTTTCACCAACAACCGATCCCATACTGCCGCCGATAAACTTAAAGTCCATGCAGCCGAAGGCAACGTCCATCCCGTTAATCTTACCTGAACCGGTTCTAACTGCATCATTCATTCCAAGCTTCTTGATAGTTTCCTGGATCCTTTCGGAGTATTTCTTAGTATCTTCAAACTTAAGCGGATCAGCGGAGCGCATCTTCTTATCCATCTCTTTGAAGGTGCCTTTGTCCAGGAGTATATCGATATACTCCTGGCTGCCTATCCGGAAATGATAGTTGCACTTAAGGCATGTCCAAAGGTTGGCTTCAAGCTGCTTCTTGTGAATAATCTCGCTGCATCCCGGGCACTTTTCCCATAAACCGTCCGGTAAGTCTTTTTTCTGTGAATCCGGAGAAATATTTTCTTTAGATCTTCTAAACCACGCCATTTAATTTTTAATTCTTTCTATTTATGCTCTTGCACGTCGGCATAAATTTTCAATTGCTCAAAAGTATTTTTGGGGTCATTAGACATTACTGTAATCTGTCTTACCAGCTTACCTATCTTTCCCGTCGAATCAAATTGCACGCGGATTTCTCCTTCCTTGCCGGGCGCAGTATCTTTAGCTTTTACTGCAGCCGCCGTACATCCGCACGAAGTCTGAATGTCCCTAATATGTAAAACAGAGTTCCCTTTATTAAAGTATTTGA
The DNA here is from genome assembly GCA_021790055.1 of Bacteroidota bacterium. Lineage (GTDB taxonomy): Bacteria > Bacteroidota > Ignavibacteria > Ignavibacteriales > Ignavibacteriaceae > FEN-1297. The sequence goes on along the minus strand of JAJYIL010000112.1, from coordinate 7,135 downwards.
AAGTATAAGAAACAATATCTCCCTGCTTCATTACACCGAAGTTATGCTGAGTATTAGGGAAATAAATTACCGGGGCATTAGTAGTTCCGCCAAGCGTATCGATAGGCATCGAGGACAATGTCGGAGCATTAGTTGGAACCTTTCGAGTTATATAAATTCTCACATCAGGGTTATTGTCATCATTTGTCCGGATAGAGACAAAATTATCTATCCCGGATGATTTGCCGGTATTGGTATAAGTTACCATCAGTCTTGCCGAATCAGTTGGTGTTAAAGTATTCTTATCGATACTTGCAGTAATACATTTGCACGAAGTTTTTACTGCGCCAAGCTTTAGAACGCCGCCGCCGCCGTTATAAATCATGTATGTGTGTTCGAAGGTTGAATCCTGCGGAACATGCGAATAATCATAATTGATTTGCGGAATGGTTACTACCGGACCAATGGCTTGAGCAGCAGCAGCTAAAGAAAAGAAGAGTACAAATAGTAAAGCCTTTTTAATCATTTTTTCCTTTCCCTAACAATAAAGTTTTTAAGATAATTTGGTTCAAGATAATCATAATTTCGGGTCATAAGGTATTGCCCGAAAAGCCGGCTCCAGCGTGCAATATAAAATGCTCTTGGAGCCTCTATTTTAGTTAAGCCTAATATTATTTCGTCACTGTATTCTAAACCGGCATTGCCAAACACCGGACAGTCTTTTTTTAACTCCTGGTATTTTTCCCGGTCAACAATTTTCAAATTCTCCACAAATATATAATTATTAGATTTGTCTATCAAACTCTCCTTTGCTAAAGCTTCGGAGGGCAGGCTCTTATTTGTTGAAGCTTCTTTGGGCAAGCCCGACTTCGTTAACGCTTCGGTGGACAGACTCGTGTTTGTAGAAGATCCCTCCTCCAGGTTTGAACTTACACTTAAACTTGAACTTAATTTGTTGCCTGGCTTTGAACGGAATTTTGCAAAATAGATTTCTTCCAAATTAACTTTGTTGGCAATGATAAACTCCGTACCGGCAGGTAAGAAGTCCGAAATCTGATAAGCCAACGCTTCAAATGTTGAAACCGGGATTATAGGAAGCAAAGAACCGAAAGCTATTCCTTTTGCGGCAGACATACCGATGCGAAGACCCGTGAACGAACCAGGTCCGGCAGATACGGCAATTGCGCCAAAATCTTTTACTCCTATACCTGATGATTTGACTACAAAATCGATTAGTTCAAAAAGCTTTTCTGCATGGGAGTTCTTAAGGTGAGCGGCAGCTTCGTAAAACTTCTCATCGTTAAAATAAACGCAAACCCCGCAAAGGCTGCCGGAGGTTTCTATTGATAATATTGGCTTTTCTTCAGACATGTTCGTTAAAAATAAATTCGCGGCAATTGTCGTCTATAATATTGATCCTGATTTCCAGCCTTTTACGAGGTAAAGCTTCCGGGAGTAATTCTCCCCATTCTATCAATGTTATTGCCTCGGTATCATTCAAGTAATCGTTAAATCCAATATTAAACAGCTCCTCGGAATTCTTTATCCTATAAAAATCAAAATGATAGAATTTTAGCTTACCGTTGTACTCATTAACAATAGCAAACGTGGGACTGCTAACATTTTCTATCCCGAAATTTCTCAATAAGCTTCTAATAAAATAAGTTTTACCTGCACCGAGGTTTCCATTTAAAATAACGACTTCACCTTGATATATTTCTTCAGCAAGCTTATCTGCAAGCTTTGCAGTTTCAGCCTCAGAGAAGACTTTTTGTACAAACGGAAAATCCACTTTTATTTGGGTTCCATGGTTATTACCGGTAAAATCATTTCTTCCATCGAAATTCCACCGTGCTGAAAAGTATCTTTATAATAAGTCAGGTACTTGTGGTAGTCGGTTGGATAAACAAAATAAAAGTCTTCCTTCGCGATTATATAATTTATAGTTACTCCGCGTTTAGGCAGCTTATAGTCATCCGGGCTTTTAATGTAGATTGCATGCTTATCATCAACCTTCAAGTTCCTTCCGAATTTGAACCTTAGGTTTGAAGACGCTTCGCGGTCGCCTAAAACCTTTGCGCCTCTTAATGAACGAATGCTTCCGTGATCGGTAGTAATTACAATTTTTGCATGCTTCACATTTGCAAGAGCCTTAAAGGTTGAGTATAGTGAAGAATGAGTGAACCAGGTATTTGTCAATGACCTGTAAGCCGGCTCATCCTTAGCAATTTCTTTAAGCAGGTCCGAGTCCGATCTTCCATGCGCAATCATATCAAGAAAATTTACAACCACAGCGGTAAGATGCGTATTTTGATAGGACAAAATATTCTGCTCAAAATTTCTTCCAACCTCGGGATCAATAATCTTGATGTACTTTAATTCATTCCTCAGCTTTATTTTCTTCCTATCCAAAAGAAACTGCAGCAGTTCCTTTTCATATTTATTCATGCTGTTTTCATCGTCGTCTCCCGAGCTCCAGAGTTGAGGATAGTGTTTTTCTATCTCGGATGGGAATAAGCCGCTGAACAGCGCGTTGCGCGCATAAGGAGTTGCTGTAGGTAAAATTGCGTAATAATATTCTTTTTCTATCTTGAAGTAATCGCTAAGCAGCCTCTCCATTACAAGCCACTGGTCCAGGCGGAGACAATCTATTACAAAATAGAAAACCGATGACTTTTCATCTTCAAGCAGTGGCAGAACATATTTGGGAGTAATTTCCGGCGTAAGAGTAGGAGTATATACGTCGCCGATGGAGTTAATCCAGCTCTTATAATTCCTTTCAACGAATTTTGAAAATTCCTTATTCCCCTCTTTCTTTTGATCATTAAGAGTTTGTCTCAAATCAATCTCAGGGTGATTGTCGAGTTCCATATCCCAGTTAACAAGCTTTAAATAAATTTCAGTCCATTCGCCGAAATCCATCTCATTCATAAAGGCACGGGCTATCTCGTTAAAGTCCTGCAGGTAGTCTTTTGCGGCGTATTGCTGTGTAATCTTTTTGCCTTCGAGTATCTTTTTGCATACAAGAAAAACCTGGCTAGGATTTACTGGTTTGGTAAGGTAATCTGCAATCTTAACACCAATAGCTTCGTTCATCAGGCTTTCTTCCTCGCTCTTGGTAATCATAACTATTGGAAGATTCTGGTTCAAATCCTTTATACGCGCCAGTGTTTCTAATCCTCCTAAACCAGGCATCATCTCATCAAGGAAAATAAGATCGTAATCCTTTTGCTTTACCGAAGAGACTGCATCTTCACCATTAGTTACAGTATCTACTTCATATCCTTTTTCCGAAAGGAAAATAATATGCGACCTAAGCAGTTCAATCTCATCATCGACCCAAAGTATTTTTTTACCTGTCATTAACTCATTCCTTTTAAATTTATTACGAACAAATATAATTTCTTCTCCGGGCATAATCACCTGGAATAATTTTTATGTGACAAAAAGTAAAATTATCACTGGATTGAAATATGCACGTCCAAGCCGGCTTCATTGGTTGTCGTCGGAGGAATTCTCGAAGCGCCGACAGGTTGAATAGTCGATTTCGTATAGAAGATAGCCAGAGTAACTTTTGAACTCATAGTATATTTAATTCTCGGCTCAATCGTAATTCGGTTTGTACCGTCTTGCGGAATTCCGCCATCCTTAAAATTCTGTCCCATGTTGTATATGATGGTTGATGCCTGGCTGCTTGTATATGAAAATGTAAACTCTATATCATTCTTTAAAGAAATGCCGAACAACGGGAGCTCGAAGCCGGTCTTTGTATAGCTTAGTGAAACGCCGATATCCTTTGAGAAAGATTCGGTAATATTCTGTGTTGAAACTCCAAGATCGTATGCATCTTGCGTAGAATATTTGAAGCTTCCGCTCATATTGCCGTTCCAAAGCTTCGCAAAGGTTAAGTTCAAACCGATCAAAGGAGAAAACCCGTAATCAATTCTTTCTGACTGGACTACCTGTCTGCCGTCTTGAGAAATGTACCAACCTTCTGTAAAGTTCGAAGTATAAGCGTGAGTGAGCGAGGCTCTTTCAGCAAAGGACTTGAAAGGGAAATACTTCTCAAGCCCATCCCAGCTTATAGTCCAATTCGGGCGCGGGATTAAGTTTGAGAAATTCTGTAAGAATCCAAGGCGCGAAAGCCAGGGTAATGTTTCAAAGCCCTTTACGAATGCATCTGAAAGATTTGCAGCAGGGTCAGCCGCATTCGGATTGTAAAGCTCATTTACTTTTTGTATGCCGCTCTTAAAAAAGCTGAATACCAGCACAGGTGGCAGTGTAAGAAATGACCTGCTGATTGATCCGGTTGATTGAGGCGCACCTAAATTGGATACATTACCGAATTGATCAGTCTGCAAAGAAATATTTTTATTCAGCGTCCATCCGACTTTCCAATCGATGTCAATCTTTGCGCCTTCCCACAACGGGCGCGAGGTTTGAATATCAACATTGTTCTTTTGTGCGTAAACATCATTCAAACTGCTAAGGTTTGGAGTTCGCTTTCCGACATCGGAACCAAAACCGAGCATAAACAATCGCGATGGTCCTGCATTCTGGCTATAAAAAATATTCCAAAAATTTCCGAAGCCGGTACCTGGAGCGGCAAGACTTCCTTTTGAAACGCTGTTATCGTTTGAGAAGTTGATGCTTATATTATCGTAATCGAACAAGATTGTTCTTGCAATGGCTTTCAAAAACAGGATTGCATCGGTAATTTGGAACTTCCTTGATGGCTTAGCTTGTAACGAATCGCGAGCGTTTGTAGTATCGTTCTTAAGATTGTTCTGCCTAAGCCCGGGATTTTTTAAGTTAGGATTTGCGTTCCTCGGAGCTTCAGTAAAATTTCTTGACCTGTTTTCATTCTTACCGGGAAAATAGCGTCCCTGTCCGGTTTCAGGATTTTCCGTGAACAAAGGCGCCATCAAGGATTTAAGCGCTAATCTTAATCCAATCGAAGTTCTACTTGAAAAGCCTGCGGACCTGCCGGCATCCAGACCATTTATTTTCTGGCTGAAGTTGTTTCCCCATTGGTAAGAAACAGAATAGCCCGCGCTTAGATTAAAATATCTATCTATGCTCCATAAGCTTGGAAGTCTTGGATTAGTCCTTACATCAACATTCTGCTGGTACTGGTAATCTCTGCCGAAAAAAGCACCCCGGAATATTTGACGAAATACACTGCTCTCAGAATATGGAACTCCGTTCGTATCAGCTTCAAGATAAGCCAGAGATGAGTTAACATTAACGTTGTATGAGGTAGATAGGTTTAACAGCCCGCCGTCTGTCAGCATCCATGAAAAGTTAAAGCCTCTTGAAGTGGTAAAATTATGATTATAGATTGGACTGGAAGCAGAATTATCAATCTGCCTGTTTACTGTTACCGAACGATTCCTGTTCGCCGTCATATTAAACGCAAAATTTTGCGGCGTATAAAAGATTTTTAAGTCTTTATAATCCGAAAGTAATCCTAAAATACTTCCGATAACGGGTACTTTTGCAAGATAGAAAAAGTTATTAGGGCTGAAATTGATAATGTAATTCATGTTTGCATTCCACACCCAGGTCTTGTTCGAAATAGTGGTCGGATTCCGGCTGAAGGTTTTATTATAATTAAATCCGAATGAGACAGCATTAATAGTATTTTGCAAAATCCAGTTATTTGTTGGAACTTTTAACACAATATTGGATGCCGCCCAGCTATCCGATGTATTGATTGATTGAGAACTTGTAAGTATCTGCTGTACAGTCAGCTTGCCGGGAGTATGTACCGAATCGCGCGAAGCTGCATTTTCCGCCTGGCTAACAAGTATATCCGTGCCGGGCATATAAAGTGGATTCCCGATAGATTCGGAATGCGAATAGCTTAGCCTTAATGAACTGCCGGGCAAAGGAATTGGCAGTAATTTTAATAAATCGATATCGGCAGACATACCCCAATTCCTGGAGTCAACTCTTGAACCGAATCTTTCGGACAATCCGTGGAAATAAGGATCAGTATGACTCATGTTGAAGTTAATATTCATCAAATCCGCAAGCTTAATTGATGTTGATAGAGTATATGCTGAGCCGGGGTGATTATCGGCTCCTATTACCCTAAGCTCATCAACCCAAACTTCTCCGCTTATCGGGCGGGGATTGTTATTCATCTGCCTGGTAACGTTAAGAATGCCAACCGATAAAAATTTAATTGCAGTAAGAGAAGGACTGCCTTTTACGCCGTAAAAGTTTCCGGGCAGCCCGGCTACCGGCACTTCGTATGTAGTATAAAGCTCGGAGGAATCGGCTTGCTGCTTTATTGCCGTAAGCCTGCTGAAATCTATAGTTATATCATTCCAACCGGGCTTTACCGGCTGCCTGTACTCATAAAAGTTACTTGTATCCGAGCCGAACCTCAAATAAACCTGCGCGGTATATGAGCCGCGAGAAGTATCCGATATACTTGCGCCCGAAGTCTCGTCTCCGTGAATAAACATTTTCATCTGCTTATAATTGAACACGTCGAGAGGACGGTAAAGGTAATCTACTGCTTCCCTTGAAGAATCCGGCTGCAAGCCGTTTACTATCAAGTCCATTGATTGTTCGTTCTTATAGACAGTTGTCGAAGTCTGCGTTCTGTCTAACTCTCTTGTTAATCCGGGAGGCATGTAATAATTAGGATTATCTTCCAGGTTAATTACGGAAACCGACATAACAGTATCGTAAGGAATAGCCTGCTGCCACTGATTTCCAACAAGATCAAATTCAGCAAAGCGAACATGAACCATCTGGCTGACTCCCTGAACGAATACCCTAATATATTCAACATCAGTTAAAGTAGGATTACCGATTGCGGCAGAAAAGTTTTGAAGTGGAATTCGGTACAAAAACCAATGATATTGATTATCGCTTTCACCGGCAATAAGGTTTTGTTTTATTGCCTCATTTGAATCAAGCGGGATAGTATATCTATAGTAGCTGTTAACAAGGTCTATCTTCCCTTTCAGGTTTAAATCGCCGATCGTTTTCATGACTTACACGAGAACGCGGGCGGTTGCAACGTAGTTCACCAGATCGGCCACCCGGCACGAATATCCCCATTCGTTATCGTACCATGCCACGAACTTCACGAGGTTCTCGACAGCCATGGTTGAAAGGCCGTCCACTATCGAGGAAT
>JAJYIL010000111.1 GCA_021790055.1 Bacteroidota bacterium | reverse complement strand
GACGTTTTCCTAAAACTTACCGGAAGAAAATTGATAGATGGTCAAAATACAAAAAGTAATCAACATGAAAACTCTTAATTGTAACCTTACTCGTGCTTATAAGAATTAGAGTCAAATTAAGTGCAGGCTTACGATTACGAAAGAAGAGCGGATAATGAAATCATATAACTCGAAAACTTATAGGGTGAACAATGAAAAAGTTTGTAATAGACACTTACATAATCTTCAAAGAAGAGATAAGAATAATAATTCGTAATCCATTCTGGCTATTCATCGGATTATTTGAGCCGGCAGTCTATCTTCTCTTATTTATGCCTTTCTTAAAAGGCGTAGCATCGGCGCCGGGATTTCCAGCGGAGTCAACCTCGCGCTTCTTCGTCCCCGGTTTAATAGTTATGACTGCTATGTTCAATTCATCTTATGCCGGTTTCGGCGTACTGGATCTTCTGGAAAACGGATTCATCGAAAGAATCCGTGTAACACCGGTAAACAGGCTGTCCCTTGCTCTTGGCTTTGTTCTTACGAGTGTTGTTGTGTTGGTTGTTCAAAGCGTAATAATCTGTTTAATCTCATTATTCTTCGGCTATTCTCCTGCAGTTACCGGAATTGTATTTCTGCTCCTGCTAATATTGCTAATAGGCATTTCACTATCTTCAATATCGTATGCGACTGCCTTTATTGTGAAGGATGGTGGGATGCTTGCAAGCATAGTCAATTTTTTTGTTCTTCCATTATTCATTCTTTCAGGTGTAATGCTGCCGTTAAGCTTTGCGCCAAAGATTCTTCAGAGTATTGCGATGCTGAACCCGTTTACATACGCCGTAAACGCCTCCCGTTTTTTAAGCGACGGAATTATCGGGAACAACAATGTAATTTTATCCTTTGTTTTGTTTATTGCTTTAAGCATGATAACTCTTTGTTGGTTTATAAAAGTAATGAAAGAAACGGTAGCGTAAACGCCGCATAGATGCATTATTGCATAATAATGAACTTAAACTTGAACCTTATCTTATATATAAATTTATGCAGGAAGTAAAACCGTTCCACAATTACACTAACGAATGAGACCTCTGCTGACTTGCAAACAGCATGCAATTATCCCGAATGTTTTTGCAGTCATTGTTTTTTTGAGTTCAGAATTCTTTTCAGCTCATGCACGTTAAGTTGAGTCGGAATGCCTTTGTGGTGCCAGTGTTTTTTGCAGCCGTTGTAATCAAGTAAAACGCACTGCGCGGGGACTCCATATCTTTTTAATTCCCAGCCGCTTTCTACAAGCGTTGTAACACAGGCAGAAGCAATCACGCCCCGCTTTAGTCTGCCCGGCTTTGACGCCCATAAAGATAAATCGGAAGCATGCGGTATAATAAAGACATCAAAATTTTTTCTCTCCCCCATTTTTTTTAATTGATTAACATGGCATTTAGACAAACATCCCCGGCATTTCAATCCTTCCTTTACCTTTACGGCTTCGCATTCTTCAAAGGGACGACCACGCATACACCCGGGAACAAGTACTGATGTAATCTCCGTATTTATAAAATCATCTTGGAAAGCAAGATTCATTATTTCTGCGCCAATCATGTTAAGATGATATTCCAATCTTGTTCTTGTACATGAAATCCTGTCTTCGCGCCACCGGTAACGAGTCTTTGATTTCTCTAAAAAGCTCTCTACGTTTTTAGTATATTCACCTAGTACTTCAAGTGAGCGCCTCTCAAACCAGCGTGTGAACAATGCTATAGACGTCAATATCTTCTCAAACCTTTCCCGTTTCAATGTTGACCAGAATGCACGCCATCTTATAAAGCGAAGCGCCTCTTCCCTGAATTCGCCGGTTGCTTCAAACCAGCTGCAAACTTTGTCAATCTGCTCGAAGTTGGGAAGATTTATTTCCGTCTTCCTCTTTTTCCCCGGCAGTAAAAGTACTGTCAACATAATTCCGCGGAAGAAATCAATAGCCGGTTTTAGTCTTTGACGCTTCTTTCTCCACTCAGCCATCTTGGACAAAGTAATAAGCGGCGCATGCTTTACTTCAAGCGTTAAGCCGGCATAGGTGTGCCAAAGTATTCCGAAGCTGATCAATTCAAGTACATACTCTTCCAGCTTTCGTACCTGCTCGAGATTAAATTCCTCAATGTACTTAACAAACTCTTTTGCAACCGGCGTAAGAGTCGCTGAAGCTTCATTTAATACTTCGCTTGCAAATATTCCGATCTTCCGGTAATACTCTTCCGAATTTTTTTGCCGCTCAGTTATTGAATAGGTTATTGTCTCACGCATAGTCTCTCCTTTTTTTGTATTAAATTAATTTTTCATACCGCTTTTAATATAAGTTTTTCCAAGAAGAAATTCCTATTTTATACAAAGTTTACTTCTTCAAAATTGTTGAGTATATATAAAAGGTAATAATATCTTTCCTGTTTCATAATTAAAAATGAATACTTTTTCTATTCTTTTCCATTTCCTAAAAACTTTAAATTATACATAGCATGTCGGAATTGACAGCTGTGCATGAGGTTAAGAAAATGAAATGGAAATTCTTTCTAATGTTTTTAATATCTTTCTTTTATTCTGCTTCAGGTCAAATTGAACAAATCGCACTTAGAGGAGAAAAGGTCACTTCTATTATTATTTTTGATGGAGACTCACTGGGTCATTATTTTTATGCAGGGACAAAAAACAATGGTTTTTACGAGCACAGCTTTACTGATGATGATTCGATATAAACAAATGGATTTTTAAGAACTCTAATATATCGCGCCTGTTTACAAAGCCTCAAGTTTGGTCAATGCATGCTGTTTTAAACAGAATTTATTTCTGCTTCGTACCTGATTCTTTGCATAAGAATTTAATACTCTTTAATGACTTTCCTATCGGCTCTTCAATAAATCCAGGTGATAATGGTTGGACATAAATGAAGTTCATTACGTTGTATCAATGGCTATAATCCAGCCATTTGATGTTGCCCCTACGCAATTTCTTTATTGCTGTACGGGGAATAATCTTATTTATTACTGGAAGGACACAATCTGGGTAAAATCATGGGTCGGAAACCAACAAACACATAAAACGTATTGTATTCAAACTGGCTAAATGTCTCGGCAGGAGGGACAGGGAATAACAAGACCAATTCGCTTGTAATATTGGAATTAATGCCGGCAGATTCTGCCTCGACTATGATACGCCCTTCGGTTGAAAGCGGGCATAACTGTTATCTAATTGCCGGCTCATATTTCAATCCGCAAATTCTATATGCAGGATTAAATGGTGAGGTAATCAAATCAAATGATGGAGGCTTGAACTGGGAAACGAACTCGCTTGTAGCAGATAGTACAATCTTTACTTCAATTGTACTAAATCCGCAGGATCCAAGACAAATGCTTGCCGGCGGTAAAGATAGAAATAACCTTTTCGTTCTTTATAAGAGTAATGATAAAGGCTTGAGTTGGAAACCGTTAACATCAGGGACTTATCGAAATTGTCTTGCCCGCTGTTTAATCAGCGGAATTAATACGATGACCGGCGAAGTTATAAATGATGAATCTATAATTTTAATTGGAACCGACGGCGATGGTATTTTCAAATATCCCGCTTCTATTTCGCCGGTAAATGTTGAGATAGAAAACAAGAGCATAAATATTTCCTCTACCAGAATTATCCTAATCCGTTTAATCCATCAACAAAAATAAACTATGTACTTATGGAAAATGCTTTTGTGAATTTGGATATAATTGGTATTCTTGGGAACAAAATTAAAACACTGATAGATGAATATAAAGTTAAAGGAACTCGTTCAATAATTTTAAATTGAAGTTTCCTTTCAATTGGAATTTACTTTTATAGACTAAAGACTAACGAATTTGTCTCAACCGGTAAAATGATTCTGCTTAAATTTATTTTTCTTGTTCCTGTGTGCCCGGTTTAAAGTGGAAAATTGCAGCGTTGATTGCAGTAGAGGTATCATTCTTGAAATACATATAATCCGCAGCAACCTCGCCGTCGTAAGAATCTATTCCGATGTAATCGCCGAAAAATACTTTTGGATTGCATTCAAACGGTGGTTGATTAATTTTATAATTTATAAATGTCTTCCCGCCGTCGATGCTTCTTGCTAAAGTCAGCCCGGTAAGAGTTCCTTTCAAATTTCTCCTGTCGTAAAAAACAATATTTATGGAACCGTCTACCGGGTCTACAGACATCCAGCTAAAGAACTGGTATTTTCCGTTCCCGATTTTATCATCATTTACGCGAATTGTTTTTGACCATGTCTTTCCGCTATCTCTTGAGAATTTTAAAAATACATCCGGATCACCGAAACGGTCATCCACCCAATTTACATAGATTGTTCCTCGATACGGACCGCTGCTTATATCCACTTTAGTTACCGGCATTCCGTTAGCTCTGTCGATTCCCGGAACAGTTAAATCCCAGCCGTGATAAATCCATCCGATAACTTTATCTTCCCCGAAAGTCTTTCCGCCGTCAAAGGATTCATTCATTACTATTCCTCTTGGTCCTGCCCATACTACGTATACTTCGCCATTTGGACCGACTGCTGTAATTGCACCTTCAACGGTGTTGCTGCTGTCGATGCAGTCGCCGCCTGTTGTTGAGATTCTCATTGGGGAAGAAAAAGTCTTTCCGCTGTCGATAGACCTAGTAAAATAGATCTGAGAAGAATCCGCCGGGTTATGACTACCATAAATTGCAAAATGAGTCCATGCGGTGTAAACATTGTTTTCGAACTTGGAAGTTGGAGAATTATCTGCAACAACGTAAGGCTTATCTTCCATTGGCGCATTGGTATTAATATGGTCAACTACGACAGCACGCCGATCCCAGTTGAATCCCCCGTCGGTTGAAGAGCTGATATAAATGCCTGAAGATAATTGTTTGCTCTTCCATTTTTTTGAGGGCCAGAAAGAAAGAAACGAGTGGTAAACTCTTCCATCGTTTCCATAAGCAACTCCGTCATCACCCTGAATGCGTTTCTCCGGGTTTTGATTTTGTACTTCAGTCCACGTCATACCACCATCTTTTGATGCGTAGGTAAAATCCGAATAGCCGGGAACAAACTTAGTCAGCATGGTGCATGACGCGATTATATGCTTGGGGTTCCGCGGATTTATTGCAATAGTAGTTTCAACAGGATTATGATCGCTTTCCTTTGAGACTTCTACCACATTGCCTGATTGTGCATAAGATAAAGTAAATGAAATTACGCAAAGCAATATTGTATAAGAAATATTCATATCAGCCTTTCAATATCGGAAAAATTTTTGCTGTAAATATCCAGTATCAATTAACCAGTATCAAGTATCGAGTATCAATTATTGAGTATCAAGTACCGAGTACCAAGTTTTTTCAATTTTATTTGTATTTGCAATCTTTTAATTTTTAATTTGCAATTATGAATGAAATGAAATTTCCGATTTACTTAGATAATCACGCTACTACTCCGGTTGATCCCGAAGTTTTTGAGGCAATGAAGCCTTACTTTCTTGAGAAGTTCGGGAACGCTTCAAGCAAGAATCATTCATTCGGCTGGGAAGCCGAAAGCGCAGTTATGCATGCTCGAAAGACAATTGCAAATTTTATAAACGCCAATCCGAAAGAAATTTATTTTACAAGCGGTGCTACCGAGTCGATCAATCTTGCGCATTTTGGAATTGCAGAGGCTTATTCGCACAAAGGTAAGCACATCATTTCAACTGCAGTAGAACACAGCGCCGGAAATGATTCCCTTCATAAACTTGAAGAGAGAGGTTTTGAGGTAACCTATCTGCCGGTTAACCATGAAGGCTTTTTAGATATTAATCTTTTAAAAGATTCAATTAAAGATTCGACTATTCTTATATCGGTAATGGCTGCCAACAACGAAATAGGAACAATTAACGATATTACTGAAATCGGCAAAATCTGCAGGGAGCGCGGAATCATCTTCCATACAGATGCTACGCAGGCGTTGGGAAAAATTCCTTTCGACGTTCAGAAATCTTTAGTTGACGCGGCTTCATTTTCATCTCATAAAATATACGGACCGAAAGGTGTCGGCGGAATTTATATACGCAACCGAAATCCGAGAGTTAGAATAATTGCTCAAATAGTTGGAGGCGGACAGGAAAACAACATCCGCTCCGGCACTCTAAATGTAACCGGAATCGTTGGGTTCGGCAAAGCTGTTGAGATATGCTCGCGGGTAATTGAAGAAGAACCTGTAGGAATAAAATTTTTGAGAGATAAGCTTTACAACGGATTAACTTCACAATTAGATGACGTTCTGTTAAACGGATCTATTGATCAACGGCTTCCGAACAATTTGAATTTATGCTTTAAGTATGTCAGGTCGGAAGTATTTATTTCAAGTTTAAAAGAGATAGCGGTATCAACAGGCTCGGCATGCAGCTCTTCAACATTAAAGCCAAGCAGGATATTAAAGGCTATCGGACTTACTGATGAAATGTCAACTTCATCAATAAGATTCGGGCTCGGAAGATTTAATACAATTGAAGAGATTGATTACACGGTTAAACGGATTGTTGAAATCGTTAAACATTTGAGAGAAGCTTCACCGTTAAAATCAGTAGAAAGCAGCGGGCAGAAACAAAGTATTGAGCAAATTGCAAAACGCATAGAGCAGCAAAGCGAATAGAGGAAGGAACAAAATCCTATTCGCTTAGCGCGATGCCTTTGCATAGATTATCAACATAATTAGAGTAATATGGAAAACAGAGAAAAATATATTGAAATAATTAAAAGAGATAAAAAAGTCTTCCTTCAATTCTTGAAGGCGAAGTTCCCTTTTTTTCACAACTCAAATTTTTTCTTTAGGGATTTGCAGTATGGGATTCAAATGTATTTTGGAAGCAAAGGGATAAAAATAACATTAGCTGTTTCGGAAGAACTTGCAATAGAGGTAGGAAAATATCTTGAAGTGGAAAATATTTTCGTGACGGTGAATCAGCATGGATGGAGAATAAACTACCCGGAATTTGTGACGACCGTTTCAGGAGATCCTTTTTAAGTCCGAATATAATTGTTCAAGTGATTAAAGCCTTGACAATTAAGAAAATAATTTTTCATTTTTAAAATCAAATAAGGAATAAATAATGTCGAACATTCAATTAGATGCTGAAATAAAGATTACGGAAAAGGCAGCAAGAGAAGTTAAGAAAATAATGGATGAGAATAACGTACCGGAAACTTACGGCTTAAGAGTCGGTGTTAAAGGCGGCGGCTGTTCGGGCTTAACTTATACTCTCGGCTTCGATGGCGAGCAGAAAGAAGGCGATACTGTAATCGAATATAACGGCGTAAAGCTATTTGTCGACGGTAAGAGTTTATTCTACCTTTCCGGAACCGAACTGGACTTTACGGACGGCTTAAACGGGAAAGGTTTTATCTTTAATAATCCGAATGCCGCTAAAACTTGCGGATGCGGTGAATCATTTGGAGTCTGATTTTTCCCGGATGTAAATCACGCCCCGGGAATAAATCGGAATCTATTTTCGTTTGAAATCATTTCATAACTAAAATATTTATTAATTATTTCTCTGGAGGATACTATGGGAAAGTTTGAACTTCCTAAATTGCCTTATGCTTACGACGCACTTGAACCATACATTGATAAAATGACGATGGAGATTCATTACACTAAGCATCATAACGGCTATGTTACTAATTTAAATAACGCAGTTGCAGGAACTTCGTTAGAGAACAAAACAATTGAAGAGATTTTAAAAGAAGTTTCCAAGCACCCGGCGGCGGTAAGGAACAACGGAGGCGGCACCTACAATCATTCCTTGTTCTGGACCATCATGAAGAAGAACGGAGGAGGCAAGCCTTCAGGCAAGCTTGGCGATGCTATCAATTCTGCCTTCGGAAACTTTGATGAATTCAAAGGTAAGTTCAGTAATGCCGCTGCTACAAGGTTCGGTTCCGGCTGGGCATGGCTTATAGTTCAAGGCGGTAAGCTTGTAATTACTTCAACACCAAATCAGGACAACCCGTTAATGGATGTTGCCGATCAGAAAGGAACCCCCATTCTCGGTCTGGATGTTTGGGAACATGCGTACTATTTAAAGTATCAAAACAGGAGACCTGAATACATCGAGAACTGGTGGAACGTCATTAACTGGGATGAAGTTGCATCAAGATTCTCTGCAATCAAATAGCGTTTGTTATTCAACTCCTTGGAATAATGGAGCTTTGGAGAATTGGAACTAACTATTTGGTTTCAATATCCCATTTCTCCATTATTCCAAATTGGTTTTCTTTATAAACATTCCGTGTATCCAAAGCATCGGATTTCTGCCCTATCATTATCTGAAGAATTTCTTTATATATCGCATTATCCTTTAACCATATTTGAACTAGAAATTCAGATGAGATAATTTAACCTCAAAACATTTCCATCCAATAATGCCAATTAATA
>JAJYIL010000110.1 GCA_021790055.1 Bacteroidota bacterium | reverse complement strand
AAGGATAAAGGTAAAAAGTAAAAATATCTTTTCTACTTTGAATTTCATTTACTTGCAGAAATTAAGTTTTGGCAGAAAATAATTTCGACTATCTAAAAAAGCTTTAAGGTCATTTACAAAATCAAAATGAATCTTGGCATTGTAAATTTGAGCGGAAGCTGCCGAACCATAGATGTTGCCGGCATAAAAGCCTGCAGCTAACCCGCCAAACAACCAGCCACGGAGATTATGCCTGGCATGAAAATTATCGTAAGATAAATAAGCAAACCCAACAGATGCAATAAACGCCCAGATTCCATCCTCATATTTGTGAGTATAAAATTTACCGGCTCCCGGAATTATTGCAGATAAAATAGCTGCCGCCGCCGGGCTTTTTTTCGGCGGATTTTTATTCCATTCATAAAACTGTTTAACCTTAACAGAATCATCTTTTGGAAATGCATCTAAGAATTTTGTCTCCGGCGGAAGCGAGTCATCAGTAAGAAGGAATGAAAAATTATAAAGAGAGTATGCTCTGTTAAACCCGGTCGAGTCTGTTGTAAAGTCTTTGTTAAAAGAATTTCTGAACACAAGAAAATCTCCCGCTTTAAAAAGTGACTTCATCACTTCAAGCTTAGCGTCTGTATAGAAAGGGGAATTATACTTTATTGCTTCAAAATTCTTAGAAGCATTATAATAATCGCCCATTTCCGAATAAGCAAGTGCAATTTTAAATTCAACCGTATCATTTGATACTTGAGAAAGATAATGCCGGTATTGCTCGATTGCACGCAAATAATCCCGCTGGCAAAAAAGGTAGTCTCCAAACTTCTTAAGGTTGACTGGAGAAAATAAATTATTATTCCCGCTAAGATTTTTTTCTTGTGCAAAGGCTGATGAAGTAAAAAATAAAAGTAGGATTAAAAATCTCTTCATTCATTATTTACAACAGCTGGTGGAGGAATATATTTTATCATTCCGGGATTTAGAGTATAAAGAGAAACCGGGTCATAAAAATGACCATCCGGAACGCGGGGGTATTGACCAAGCTTTCCGAAAACATCCATGTCCCTTGTAAACCTGTCGAAAAACATCAACGTTCCCTGGATGATATTTGTCTTTTCAACCGCCTGCACGAAAAAGTTAGAGCATGTCGGATTAAAGGAACAATTGTCGCCGTCAACATCGGAAATTAATATCCAGTAAGCGTCGGCAACAGTTTTTAAGGCTGCCCTGCCAAGGTTTGGGGTGTTAATTGAATAATTGGAATGAATGGGAATATCTTTCTGCTGGTAAGAATAGTCAGCCTTCCCCCACCTTACCCAATCTGTCTGTGCTATAAGGGGCATCGATAAAAGAAACAGAACTATAAAAGTTATCTTCATTATAAAAGCTTTTAACTTACATGTTAGGTATAGAGTATAAAGGTATAAGGATTGAACCATTATGCATCTATACCATTATACCCAAGTTTCTTTTTTACCACAATTAGGTTTGTCTTATTAATACTCATCCATCAAAGCACGTGCAATAACAATCCTTTGGATTTCGTTTGTGCCTTCATAGATTTCAGTTATTTTAGCATCGCGCAGGTAGCGTTCAACAAGATATTCCCTAACGTAGCCGTAGCCGCCGTGGATTTGAACAGCCTCGAGCGCGCATTCAACGGCAATCTTGGAGGCAAAAAGCTTTGCCATTGCAGCTTCTTTGTAATGTTTTTTACCGGCATCTTTTAACGCGGCAGCTTTCAACGTTAAAAGCTTTGCTGCATCAACTTTAACCGCCATATCCGCCAGCTTAAATTGTATTGCCTGGAATTCCGAAATATGCTGACCGAACGCTTTTCTTTCTTTTGAATATTTAATAGCCGCATCAAGAGATGCTTCTGCAATTCCAACTGCCTGAGCAGCAATCCCGATACGACCGCCGTTCAAAGTATTCATCGCAAAGTTAAATCCTTTGCCTTCCTCCCACACAAGATTTGAAACCGGCACGCAGCAGTTTGTAAACGTCAAAGACGAAGTATCGGAGCTTCTTATTCCAAGCTTGTCTTCTTTCTTGCCATATCCGAAACCGGGCGTTCCTTTCTCAACTATTAAAGTAGAAATACCGTGATGACCTTTAGACTTATCCGTTGTTGCCATTACCAGGACATAATCTGCAGACTGTCCGTTAGTAATCCAATTTTTAATCCCGTTGATTGCATAACAATCGCCTTGCCTGTCCGCAGTTGTCTTTTGCTTAGTTGCATCACTGCCGGCTTCAGGTTCCGAAAGGGCAAACGCGCCAAGCTTCTCTCCCTTTGCCAGCGGTGTTAGATATTTCTCCTTTATATAACCGGTACCGTACTTCTCAAGGCCATAACACACAAGAGAATTATTGACAGACATTATAACACCAACGCTTGCATCGACCTTAGAGACTTCGATCATTGCAAGCACATAGCTTATGGTATCCAATCCGGCGCCTCCGTATTCGGGAGGAACCATCATACCCATAAAGCCAAGCTCACCTAACTTCTTGATAATGTCTGCGGGAAATTCACTCTTGATATCCCGCTCGACGGAGGAAGGTGCAATTTCGGCTTGAGCAAAATCTCTCGCCGAATCTCTGATCATCAATTGTTCTTCTGTTAATTCAAAATTCATAATATTCCCTCTTTCTATTATTTGAGTTGCTTTTGGCAAGACAAATGTAGGGATTAATAAATACGACCGCAGCTTTTGGCTGGGTTCGATGATTCTTTAAGAACTATTTCTTCATATTGAAAATAACGTAATATTTAATTTTCCGCAATGTTTTATTGAAAAAAATTGCCTGCGTCACTTGCGTTTCAAATTAATTTTTTACAATCGTTCAAATTCTTATATTTGCTTAAAAGAAAAACATGGATGAGAAAAATGGGCGACGAGATTAAACCAACAGTACAAGAAAAAAAGAAGACCCAGTTAAAGGGTTTGACGCTGGAAGAGTTGAAAAACTTTTTCACGAGTATAGGTAAGCCACGGTTTAGAGGAGAGCAGATTTTTAATTGGCTTTACTATCACCTGGCGACTGATTTTGATGAGATGTCTAACGTACCGAAAGTATTGCGGAATGAGCTTCGGGATTTATGTGAATTGCAGACGCTTGATTATGTTGCCTCCGAAGTATCTCCAATTACCGGTACAAAAAAATACGTCTTCGAGACTAAAGATAAGCTGAAGATTGAATCGGTAATTATTCCGGAAGTTGAAAGAACAACGCTATGCGTTTCTACGCAAGTAGGCTGCCCGCTTGACTGCACATTTTGCGCCACCGCATTGATGGGTTATAAGCGGAACCTTACACCCGGTGAAATTTTTGACCAGTATTTGCTGGCTGCCAGGGATTACGGCAAAGATCAAATTACCAACATAGTTTATATGGGTATGGGTGAGCCGCTGCTTAATTACAACAGTACGGTTAAATCTCTTAAAATTCTTGCCGAGGATTTAAACAAATCGATCGGTCCAAAAAAGATTACCGTATCCACCGCGGGTATTGCACCAAAGATAAGAGAGCTGGCGGATACAAACCTGAAAGTAAAGCTTGCTTTCTCGCTGCATTCCTGCTTCGAGGATGTTCGTTCCAAGATTATGCCTATAAACAACAAGTATAATCTTAAGCAAAACATCGAAGCCGTGAAATATTATGCGCGTAGAACCGGGACCAGGATCACCTTTGAATATGTAATGCTAAATGAAATAAACGACAGGGATGAAGACATAACTGCGCTGATTGCCTTGTGCAGCGAGCTTCCCTCGAAAATAAATATTATCCCTTTCAACTCGTTGAAGCATATGGAGCCGCAGGGATTTGCTGCCGGGCTTGAAACTACGCCGCTGTATAGAATCGACGAATTTGTGGAGAAGCTTAAAGACAAAAACATTAACGTCCGCGTTAGAGATACTCAAGGCGACGACATTAGCGCTGCTTGCGGACAGTTAGCCATTAAATATTCGGAATAATTTCTACATCCGTACACTTTTCATGAAAAAGCTTTCTCATGACGAAATAGCTTTAAATAGAAGTACACTCGAAACCATTCATACTGTAAAAAAGCTCCCTGTCACAGTCGTTCTAAATAGTATTAGAAGTAACTATAACGTCGGCTCCATCTTTAGAACTTCAGACGGAGCCATGATTGAGAAGCTTTATCTTTGTGGTTACACTCCGCATCCTCCCGGTAAAACTTCAAGCAACGGGAAAAAAGAAATTTTTAAGACTGCACTCGGCTCCACTGAAAGCGTTAATTGGGAGTATGTAAAAGATTCGAGAAATATAATTTTAAAATTAAAACAACTTGGAATGAAAATCTGCGCTCTTGAGCTTACGGATAAAAGCAAAAAGTATTATGAAGTTTCTAAGGGAGACTTTCCGCTTTGCTTGATTGTCGGCAACGAAATTACCGGGGTTTCACAGGACTTAATTGACCTTTGCGACTTTTCAATTGAAATACCTCAGTACGGAATTAAACAGTCCCTAAATGTTGCGGTTGCCTATGGAATTGCGATCTTTGAGCTAAGAAAGATTTTTGATCTATAATAATCTATTCTACGCTGGTAAAATATTCTTCGCCGTTATCTTTAATATGAATAATTAGCAGGTTGGCACGGACAAGCTTTACAAGCGTTCGAGAAGCTCTTCTATCTGAGATGTTTATCGCTTTACTTAATTCCTTCACCGTGATGTATTCGTTGCTTGCCAGATAGTTGAAAACAAATTTCTCCTCCGGTCCAGGCGAATAATTTTTAAGCATGAGGTTATTGGTCTGCGCGCGTAAAATCCTAACCATTTCCTTGCTGGCTTGAACGCTTTTATCCTTTACGCGGATCGTTACAATAGCTTTATTTATATCAAACTCTTTATTATAGTCTTGAAGGCGGTGAGGCTTCTTATCCGATTCCGGTATCTCGACAATTACCACTTCTTTCCCGTTCATATCAATATAATCGATATTGAAGTTCAGAGGCGGCTCGCAAAAATTAAATGCTACATCCTTAATTAGCTCAGATTCCGATTTCTCGCTTTCTACTCCAACTATATCTTTATTATCGTCAACCCCGATCAGCAGGTATCCACCTTTTGTGTTTGCAAAGGCAATCATCTCTCGCGCAATCTTTTCGTGGCTTGAAAATCTCCTCTTGAATTCGCAATGAACATTTTCCCCTTCTTCAATTAATTTTTTCAAATCATTTCGTTTCATGGCACTGGTTTGGGGAATAAAATTACATTATTCAATCTCGCAAGCGCAATCCCGGAGCGGCGAACAACATAACTTGAGCTGACATTAGGCTTATGTTCAAGCGGCGATGGAATAACTGCAGCAAGCCTTGCACATTCAGCAGTAGTAAGCTTTGCCGGCAGTGTGCGAAAGTAAGCCTTCGACGCTTCTTTAATTCCGAAAATTCCGTCGCCCCATTCAATAACATTAATATAATTTTCCAGTATGGATTTTTTAGAAAGCTCCTTCTCGAGGCGAAACGTTACAAGTATTTCTTTCGCCTTTCTAATTACATTTCTTTCGGTTGTAAAATATAGGTTTTTGGCAAGCTGCATTGTGATTGTGCTTCCGCCCCGAATTACTCTCTTTCTTCTCTTATTTTCTTTAAGTGAAATATTAAGCTGTTTCCAGTCAATTCCCTTATGAGTAAAAAACGCATCATCCTCCATCGACAAAATCGCTCTTAAAAGATTCGGATTGACTTTATCTATGCTTACCCAAGATTGTTTCGGGTAGTATATCAAATCATGCTCTATTGCCCGTTCCTCCATCAAAGATGTTATTCTTGTATGATTGTATTGCAGCAAAGGAATCTCAAAAGACGGGATTGAAAAATAGACGAGGAAAATTATATACAACAGAAAGCTTTGGAACTTTCTTTTCCTAATGTATGGAATTACTTTATCCGCTATCCAGGCTAATTCATTTTCTCGGAACTGTGGTATCGACATTTATTCTTCCTCACCGCTTCAAGTATTTACCGAACCAGGTTCATCCCTTTCCTGCGAATTCTTATCAAAGTATCCGCGCTTACGGAATTATTTTGAACAACGGCTGGATTTGCTTCGCCGGGTTTTGCTGCGGCTGTATTTTGATTAGGATTCTTGTTTACATTTCCCAGATTCGGATTAATATTCCTGGGCTCATTACTTTGCAGGCTCGCCAGCTTCTTTTGAATAAGCTGAAGCGAATCTGTAGCCAGGGAATCATTTTTTGTCCTATTCATCGCAAGAAGCGAATCCTGGCGTTGAAGCTTTAGCTTAGCAACTTCCTGGTCATAATAACTCACTTTCGGCGAAACCTGCAGCGCATAAACTGAGCGCGGATATTCCTTAATTAAAGTGTCATAAATAACCGCAGCAGAATCGTTCATATCTTTGTTATTCTCAAGTATCCACCCGGCAGCATACAGAGCTTTTGCGGCGTAAATGGATTTCGGATGCGTCTTATAAATCGAGTACATGCTTGTCAGAGAAGAATCGTATGACGCCCTTAGCATTTGGCTCTCTGCCTGGGCATATAAGGTTTGAGCGGTATCGTAATCAAAATTTATCAACGGCTTATTCAGCTTGTTCGCCGCAGCATTAACTATACTTTCGTTCCTGTAATTATTATACACAATATTGAAAATGCTGTCAGCCTTTACAGAGTCGTTTACCGTAAGATAATAGCTGCCGAGGGCATAAAGAACCCGTGCCTCATAAGGGCTTGCCGCATAGTTAGTAAGTATATCGGTATAATAATTATAGGCAGAATCGGGCAAATTAAATTCGGTAAATAACAGGTTGCCGACATCAAACTCCGATCTTACAACATAATTTTGTAATGTATCAATCGGCTGAGTAGGTCGCTGAGGTGGTTTGATAGTTATAGCCGGCATCGAGTAGCTCTGACCAAAGCGGTTCTGCTCATTTATGCCGCGGTTGTTCTGACCCGACCGTAAGAGCTGATCCCTGGTATTGAACCTATTTTGACTTTGATTATTCATCAGTGCTTGATTGCTATTTAGAACTTGATTCGAGTCCAGCATCTTTAAGGAATCTGCAGTAAGAGTAGAATCCATTAGTTTTAGTGAATCTGCCTTTTGAAGTGCGCTTAGCTCTTTAAGCGAATCGAATCCTCCGCTGCCGAATGCATTTTTAAGCGAATCAAAATAAGCCAGATATTTTGCCCGTTCCTCTTCCTTTGC
The DNA here is from genome assembly GCA_021790055.1 of Bacteroidota bacterium. Classification (GTDB taxonomy): domain Bacteria; phylum Bacteroidota; class Ignavibacteria; order Ignavibacteriales; family Ignavibacteriaceae; genus FEN-1297. The sequence continues at coordinate 1,271 of JAJYIL010000110.1, read as the reverse complement.
TACTTCGTCCGCATATTTGATTGAATCTTTAACAAACAAATCCGGATTGAGAGCATAGTTTAATTCTTTTTTATTAAACTGAAGATCGGTGGATAAGGCTCTGTATTTAGAAAGCAAATCTACTTTGTTTCTTGCATCATCTAAATATTTGGCAGGCGCGGCAGAGGCTGATGTTCTGTTATAAAAGTAATAAGCCGAATCAAAATTCCGAAACTTCTCAAGGAATACTTTGCCGAGTTCATAGCTCGCCATTCCCTGGCTGGGCGTTCGGGCAAATGCCGTATCGACGTAAAAAAACTGATCAAGCGCTTCTTTTGTTCTATTCAGCTTAAGAAGCGTAAGACCTTTTTGAAGATCGATAACGTTCATCGAATCCAGGTTCTTTTGCTGCTTACTCATTGAGTCAAAAATATCCAGCGCCTTTTGGTCTTCGCCGTTCTCCCGTAAAGTCTTACTGAGTTCAATTAAGGAATTGAATTCAGTACCATACGTGGGAGAATAATCGGTTACTTTCCGGAAGTATTTTATTGCATTAGCCTGGTCACCGACTAAATTGTAAAGCTTTCCCATCTCATAAGCTACCTCTGCTCTAACCGAATTATCGTTTGCCACATTCAACAAGTCGTTGGCAAGAGTTATTGCCCTATTAAGTTCATTCTGCGAGATCCTATATTTTATTTCGGTAATGAGGACTCCCTGTTCAATATCCTTTTTGTTTTCTTTCTTAGCGCTTGCCATAACATCCGAAAGAGTAGATAAAGCATTCGTATATTCCTTCATCCTCAATTGCGTTTTCCCAATCCACAATTTTGTATCAAGTATTAGGTTGCTTTTCGGTTGAGTAGCTATAAGCTCTTCAAATTTCCTAAGAGCTTTCGGGTAATCAGTTTGATAGTAGAAGCATTTACCGATTATAAAAAGCGCATCGTCAACATAACTGCTTTGGGCATGGAATTGGAGAATCTGTGAACACTTCTCGATTACTTTGGTTACATCTGCATTCGAGCTCGGGGGAACCTTAACCGGATCGATAGAGAATAAATCCCTTTTTTGTAAATTTAGGGATTTTTCGACTTTACTGAATAGATCGGTTGTATCATAATATAAGTTGAAGTATGTGGTAAAGTTATTCCACACACCGCACCCGGTTAAAATAAGTGCTGGTGTGGTAAGTATAAATAACCTTCTCAATATCAAATTAAATTTAATTTGCATGGTAGAAGCTATTAAAGATTGTAAATAATTTAAAGGTAAAATATTTTACAGAGCTT
>JAJYIL010000109.1 GCA_021790055.1 Bacteroidota bacterium | reverse complement strand
CTGCTCTTAACAACCGAAGCTGTTGTTTACGAGAAGAAAGAGAAGGAACCGCCAATGCCTCCGATGCCGGCTGGCGGCGGAATGGGTGACATGTACTAATATCCATTTCATCCAATTTCAAATTAAGGCGGAAGTAACATTCCGCCTTTTTATTTTTAACCCATAAAATTCATTAGGCATGTTCCGCGGCGGGATGCCGAAAGCCGCCTATAAAATTTTTTATTAAGAAATTTTAGGCAGGGTTAACCCCGCCAAGCAAAAGTATGAAGTACATTTATTTGCAAATTAAGGTTTAGTCTTATAAATAGTTTTATAAACTTATGTTAGAGCTTAGCGGTCTGAAGCGCAAATTTTCCATTAGGAAAATTTGGGTTAAATTTCCGCTGTCAGCTAACCACATTTATGAATTTTATCGCTATGTTCTTATATCGATGCTTTCAGAAAGCTATCCCAATTTTCTTACCTATGACGTAAAATAATCTGTGCAAATCATCATAGGACAACAAAGTATAATTTAATTACTTCATACCGACTTATGTTTTATTATTAAGGAGATACCTTATGTTCAAGAAAAAGGTGCTAGTAGTGATTGCCATTCTAATGGTTACAGCTTCAATAAATGCTCAAGGTTTATACGTGGGACCGCAGCTCGGATGGCAAAAAGCTTCCAGCGCAGATGCCGGAAAAGTAATGTTTGGCGCTGCCGCCAGGATTAAGCTATCAGATGCACTTGGCATAGAAGGTTCCATTAATTACAGGCAGGAAGACTATAATAACGGCGATGTAACCGTAACCAGTTACCCGGTAATGGTTACAGGTATGTTCTATCCAATAAGCATCGTATATGGCGCAATAGGCTTTGGGTGGTATAATACTTCTTTTGCCTATTCGTCTTCACTTCATCAATTAGGAATTACCGATCAAACCGAACAGAAGGTTGGCTGGCACTTCGGCGCAGGAGTTGAGCTTCCGCTAAGCGGCTCGGTTAGTTCTCCAAATACAATTCTTACTGCGGACATAAGATATGTCTTTCTAAATTATGCCTTCCAGCAGTTTCCCGGATCAGATAACTTAAAAAGCGATTTCATAGTTATTACGGTGGGGTTGCTTTTTAGTCTCTAATAAACATCTTGCTTGTTAAATTGCCAAATAAGTAACAAAAATTATCTCAAACCACCAAAGTGTTCAGGTATGCAGTATAAAAATATAGGGGTATAAGGTATATGGGTGAATCGTATGAACGTATATCTTATGCCGTTTTGCCTTATACCCTTATAACATTATAACTTTAACTTGATTCTTTCCCTGCCGGACCTAATTAATAATTAACGCTAAGGTTAACTCACGCTTTATTCCTTTCACAATAAATTGCTATATTGTATATCAGTTGATGAAAAAATATTTATGAAGCGAATCTTTCAGTGGAGAAAATAAATTGACGCCCGAAGAACTCGATGATTTGTTAAAGGAAGCTTATGAACATCTGAGACAAGGAAGATATCGTATGGCGCTAACTGCTGCCAGGCAAATATATGATGAGAGACAGTATGATTACAAGGCAGCCTCATGTTTAGCCTGGGCTTTGCTGGAAAACGGATTTCCATCGAAAGCCCTGGAGATGGCAAATCTTGCAGTGCAAATTAACGGCGACGATGTAAACTCAAGGTTGTACCGCGGATTTCTTTTAATGAGGATGAGCATCTTCGAAGGCGCCATATCGGATTTGGATTGGGCAATTAAGAAAAAGCCTGACCAGCTTGCATGGGCTCATCTAAACAAAGCAAGAGCGCTTGGAGGACTTGGAAGATTCTTTGAGGGTGTTGAAGAAATAGATAAAGCAATCGAGATTGATAAAGGAGAAACGCCAAAGCTTCCAAGGGTAAGAGATTGGTTCCGAAAAACTCTCGGTTACGATGAAGGATTTTTCAGCGGTATCTTTTCAAAGAAGAAGTCCTTGATGAAAGAGGGCGAAGAAGCGCTTGGTGAAAAAGAGGCATGGTTCTCTCTTTGGGTTGCAAGGGAGACGTTAAACACTCCTTCGTTAAAAGATGAACATAACGAAGCTCATTTGCTTGAGTTAAAATCTTTGCTTGAAATGTTTCAAATCAACGGCGCATATCAGAAGGCAGAATCAGTAAGAGATATTTTGAATGATGATATTAGATTTAAAGTCTTATACCAGAAAATTCTAAAGCTGCATAATGGAGAACCATCCGAATCATCTGAAGAAGAATTAATTGAGCCTGTCCAAAAGCGCACCGATGCGGAAGTCTATGATAACAAGCTTTTCCATATCTATCAGGTTAAGACATACGACTTGATTGAAAACCTAAGAGCGGGAAAGCGAACCTATCTACTGCAATTCAGCGAAGAAACTATCCGATACATCGGAGTTGAAATTGTTCTGGATAATCCTTTCTTCGGCAACAAAAGCATTGATGTTGAAGGCAGTGCAATCTGGTATTTGAATAATGCCGAGGTTGGACAGCATCATTTCACCCTCGGTATGGAAAAGGATTGGAAGGTTGTTGAATTTGTTCAAAGCTGGGGTACCGAAAAGCCAGGCTTCTGGAAAGAAGGACAGGGTAAAGTCGATATTTTTTTAGACAACTATCTTGTCTGTACACGCTGGTTCCTTGTCGGTCAATCCGATATATTTAATTTTGAAGAAGACAATGTTCACCTTGATGAATCGGAGCCGCTTGAAAAGCCTGTTACCGAACAGCCGGATGAAGTGAATACATCTTCTCTAAAGCCGCAGGAAGAAAAATCCCTTGATGAGCTTCTTGCTGAACTTGATTCTTATACAGGTCTGCAGGGGGTTAAGCAATCTATGAAGGATTTTGTTGATTACTTAAATTTTTTACATGAAAGAAAGAAGCTCGGGCTAAAGACTCAAGAAGGACTCAGCGTACATTCGGTGTTTCTTGGAAATCCCGGAACCGGTAAAACATCGATTGCGCGGCTGCTTGGAAAAATTTTCAAGGCGATGGGACTGTTGAAGAATGGGCACGTAATTGAGGTCGACCGTTCCGGAATTGTCGGGCAGTATATTGGTGAAACGGCACAGAAGACTAACAAGGTAATCGATGAAGCAATCGGTGGATTATTGTTTATCGATGAAGCTTACATGCTGAAGAAAGAAGGCAACGCACAGGATTTCGGGCAGGAAGCGATTGATATTTTACTGAAGCGGATGGAAGACAGCAAGGGCGAGTTTGCCGTAATTACAGCCGGCTACCCGGAAGAAATGAATTCATTCATCAATTCAAATCCGGGTTTGAAATCGCGATTCAATCATTTCTTCAACTTTGATGATTATACACCGGAAGAGCTTGTCGAGATTTTTAAGCAGTTTGCCAACAGAGAAGAATACTTGATTCACGAGCAGGCGCTGGAAATTTTGAAGAAACAGTTCACCAATCTTTACAGGAAGAGAGACAAGTCGTTCGGCAATGCAAGATTGGTAAGGAATTATTTTAACGAATCCAAGATTCATCTTAGCAAGCGCTACTTGAAGATGCCTGAAGAACAGCGAACAAAAGAAACGATGACTACGATACTCGACGAAGATGTTCTTGCAATTATTCAAGTCGGAAGTAATAAAGATGCGAAGATCGGAATCGATGAAGAAGCTTTAGCAAAAGCGTTGGATAAACTTTATAACCTAATAGGGATGGAATCTGTAAAGAAAGAGATAAACGAGATTGTAAAGCTGGCAAGATTTTATTCCGAGCAGGGAGAAAATATTCATGATAAATTCTCATCGCACATAATTTTCCTTGGCAATCCGGGGACCGGCAAAACGACTGTTGCAAGGTTGTTCAGCGAAATCTATTCTGCCCTGGGAATTCTTCCTAAAGGACACTTAGTTGAAATAGACCGGCAAGGCTTGGTTGCAAGCTTTGTCGGGCAAACTGCTGAGAAAACAAAAGCGGCAATTGATAAGGCTATAGGCGGAACACTGTTTATCGACGAGGCATACACGCTGATAAAATCCGGCGAAGGAAGCAGTTCCGATTTCGGTAAAGAAGCACTTGACACTCTTTTAAAAAGAATGGAAGACGATAGGGGTAAATTTATTGTAATTGCCGCCGGCTATACAAATGAGATGAATAGCTTCATCAACTCAAATCCCGGTTTGCAATCGCGCTTTACAAAGAGAATACTTTTTGAAGATTACTCGCCGGATGAACTAATGCAGATAACAGAAAAGCTTTTTGAGAGTAAAGAACACATTATTGACGAAGAAGCACGCGAGCCGTTGAAAAAGCATTTCAACAAAATATATCGAAGCAGGGATAAGACTTTCGGAAACGGAAGGTTAGTTCGCGATTTAGTTGAAAGCGCTTTGAAGAACCAGATGCTTCGAGTAGCCGATATACCTTCCGAAGAGCGACATGAAGAAGTCTTGAAATATATTCTTCTTGATGATATCAGCAATTTAATCGAACATAAAAAAGATAAGCAATTTTTCAAGGTTGAAGGAGACCCTGAGCTTCTTAACAAATATTTAGATGAATTGGATAACTTAACCGGGTTAGGCTCCGTAAAAAAATCTGTTGACAAGCTAATCAGCAGCTTGAAGGTTGCAAAGCTTCGAAAACAACGCGGGCTTAATGTCATTCCCAAAAATTTAAATTCCGTTTTTACAGGAAACCCCGGCTCCGGTAAAACCACTGTTGCAAGGCTTCTAAGTAAGATTTATAAAGAGATGGGAATCCTGGAGAATGGGCATTTGATTGAGGTCAACCGCTCAAATTTAGTTGCCGGTTACCAAGGGCAGACTGCATCTAAAACAAATGAGATTATCGATAAAGCTCTCGGCGGCACTTTATTTATAGACGAAGCCTATACCCTTATTCGCGGCACTTCGGATTTTGGTCAGGAGGCGGTTGATACGCTTTTAAAAAGGATGGAAGACGATAACGGCAAGCTTGTAGTTATAGTTGCCGGCTATACCGAAGAGATGAAAGACTTTTTAAACTCAAACCCAGGTGTTGAATCGAGATTCCCGAATATTTTTAATTTTGATGATTACACCCCAAGGCAGATGCTGGAAATTGCAAACATTATTAGCGAAAAGAACGGCTATAAGCTTGATGAGGGCGCTTGGCAGCTTTTACTTGAGATTTTTACCAGCTTGTATAACAAACGGGACAAGAACTTCGGCAATGCAAGGACGGTAAAAAATATCCTTTACAAAGCAATAAGCAACCAGGAAGAAAGAATTCTTACCTTGCTAAATCCTGATGATAATGACCTGATGACAATTTCATACGAAGATGTGAATAAGATTGAACTGAATGAAATCTAAAATCTTCTTAATCTTATTCGAATATTATTCGATTAGGATTAAGAGTGAGATTAAGAATGATAGGCACATAACACAAAAATTATTTTTTTTCATTCAACACTTGACAAGAAGAATATTATCACTTATTTTTGCCGTCATTAAAATGAAGACAGAGAACAGAAATATTATAGCTAAAGAAATGGCAATGTGTCTTTGCTGTATGATGATGAGCATTTCATCTCGGAAGGACGCAGCCTAACTTTAATAAAACAGGAATTTAGACTTAGCCCTTCCCCTAAAGAGAAGGGCTTTTTTATTGGAAAAATTTAATGACATAAAAATATAACTAAAAAATATTTTAGCTCTTATCGAGAAAGGTAGAGGGAACAGGCCCTGTGAAACCTTAGCAACCCCGAAATTACCGGGGTGCTACTTCCTGCCCAATCCCGGTTCAACGGGATTACGGGAAAGATGAGAGGAGAAGTTTTTAAACCTCTTCGATTAATCTTTACCGGAGAGGTTTTTTTTTGAAATGAATTTGCAAAGGGCAAAGCGTTACCAATCCTATGCGCTATGCTCTTTGCCCTATGCATTTATATCGAAAGACAGACATAACTAATACAAATAGAAAGGATAAAACAAATGAGCACCAATGGAAAAGAGAGACACTACAAATACGAAACGCTGCAGCTGCATGCCGGGCAGGTTCCTGACCCGACTACAGGCGCACGTGCAGTGCCAATTTACCAAACCACATCGTACAACTTTAACGATGCGCAGCATGCAGCCGACCTATTCGGTCTGCAGAAGTTCGGAAACATTTATACAAGGATAATGAATCCGACAACGGATGTTTTTGAAAAACGGATTGCGGCACTTGAAGGCGGCATTGCAGCTTTAGCAACATCCTCCGGACAGGCGGCACAGTTCCTAGCAATTTCTACTATTGCACAAGCCGGAGAAAATATAGTATCAACGAACAATATTTACGGAGGAACTTACAACCAATTCAAAGTTGCATTTCCCCGTCTCGGAATAAATGTAAAATTTGTCGATGGCGATGATCCTGAAGAATTTGAGAAACTAATCGACTCTAAAACAAAAGCTTTATATGTTGAATCGATTGGAAACCCGAGATTGAACGTACCCGATATTAAATCCTTAGCTAATATTGCTCACAAACATGGTATCCCATTGGTTGTTGACAACACTTTCGGCGCAGCAGGATATCTTGCAAAACCGATCGAACATGGTGCAGATATTGTGGTAGCATCGGCAACCAAATGGATTGGCGGACATGGAACTTCTATCGGCGGTGTTATTGTCGACTCGGGCAACTTCGATTGGGGTAACGGCAACTTCCCTATCTTTACTGAACCATCACCAGGTTACCACGGATTAAAGTTTAATGAAGTCTTCGGCAAAGGATCTCAGTTCGGAAACATTGCGTTTATTATTCGTGCAAGGGTTGAAGGATTAAGAGACTTTGGTCCGGCATTAAGCCCGTTTAATGCCTTCCTACTATTGCAGGGTCTTGAAACCTTATCATTAAGAGTGGAGAGACATGCGCAAAATGGTTTGGCGCTTGCGAGATGGCTTGAGAAAAATCCGAATGTAGAATGGGTATGGTATCCCGGTCTTGAAAGCCATCCTTACCATGAATCGGCAAAGAAATTTCTACGAAAAGGACTTTTCGGCTCGATGCTTTCTTTCGGCATTAAAGGCGGAATAGAAGCCGGGAAAGCCTTTGTTGATAATGTTAAGCTGTCGAGTTTACTTGCCAATGTCGGTGATGCCAAAACACTGGTGATACATCCGGCTTCAACAACGCACCAGCAGCTTTCTGACCAGGAACAAAAGGAAGCCGGTGTACTGCCGGAATTAATCAGAGTGTCGGTTGGAATTGAGCATATAGACGATATAATTGAGGATTTTAACATTGCAATAAATGCAGCAGTAAAACAAAATGTTCAAGCTTAAGTGCAAACAAACATTTGGAAAGTAAAATGCCATGGCAGAATATTTTTCTGCCATGAGCTAAATTTTAGTAAGTTTAATATTTATTAATTATCTTTTTACAAAGAAAATAAAATGGAAACTGTTTTGACGGAAACGACCGCAATGCGAAAAGAAACAACTGAAATAGCTGCAAGAACTAATTTCGTCCGACTCTATGACGAAAATGAGCCTCTACACCTGGAGTCCGGAGAAAAGTTAAATGAAGTTACAGCTTCATACCAGATTTACGGCAATCTAAATAGAAATGGAGATAATGCGATACTTATTTGTCATGCATTAACCGGAAACGCACATGCTGCCGGAATTATTACTGAAGAAGAAGTTGCAAATACAGCAAATGAAGAATTCCTGTTAAAGTACAATAAAATGTTTTTAGGAAAAGCAGGATGGTGGGATCCTCTGATTGGTTCCGGGAAAGCTTTTGATACCGAGAAATACTTTGTTATTTGTATTAACTTTTTAAGCGGATGTTACGGCTCTACCGGGCCAACAAATATAAATCCAACTACAGGAAATCAATATAAGCTTGACTTCCCTTCCGTTACTGTTCGCGATATGGTAAATGTTCAATATAAATTGATAAGGAATCTTGGCGTAAAAAAGTTAGTAACTATTTCCGGCGGCTCACTTGGCGGAATGCAAGTGCTCGAATGGGCAATTATGTACCCAGAGATTGTTGAGTCCATAATTCCTATCGCAACTGCGGCAAAGCATTCGCCATGGTGCATATCATTAAACGAAGCCGCGCGAGATGCAATAATAAATGACTCGGAATGGAAAAACGGAAATTACACTCACCAACCTGCCAGAGGATTAAGCCTTGCGCGAAAGATAGCAATGATAAGCTACCGCAGCTCAGCCTCTTTTGATCTTAAATTCGGCAGAAAATTGGCTGAAGATAAGGATAATGTTTTCGGTAAGCGAAGTCAATTTCACATTGAAAGCTACCTGGAGTACCAAGGCGAAAAGCTTGTCAACAGGTTTGATGCAAACACATACCTTTACATTACTAATGCGATGGACCTTCACGACGTAAGCACAGGGAGAGGAACAATTCAAGAAGCGCTCAGCAGCATTAAAGCGCGCTCATTGAACAGCGACATAACGGCCATTTTAAATATATGAATTTAAATATTTTTACAAGGCTAACGCAAACAGCAAAGAAGCTTTTACACCTACG
>JAJYIL010000108.1 GCA_021790055.1 Bacteroidota bacterium | reverse complement strand
CATCCAACCGGCTTTATGGGCATCTGTTATATAAACATTTTTAAGTTTATATCTCCCGTTATCAACAAAAACTTTTTCATCAAGATTGAGAAGATTCTGATTAAGCAGCGCCGCAAAGCTGAATGATTTGAAGGTTGAACCTGGTTCGTATGTATCGGTAACTGCACGGTCTCTCCGCGTTGTGTCTGTGTACTTCCAGTATTCATTTGGGTCAAAGCCGGGAGCGTCCGCTAAAGCTAAAATTTCTCCGTTGTTCGGGTTCATAATTATCCCAACCGCGGAAGTCCCTTCATATTTTTTAAGACCATCGGTCAACTGCAGCTCAAGAATATTCTGATAAGATTTATCAATCGTTAGATAAATGTTATCGCCCGGGACTGCAGGCTTTGTTTCCTGTTCTTCAACAGAGACCATGTCGCCGATTGCATCTCGGATTACGACCATGCTACCGTCTTCACCGGATAAAATTTTGTCGCAGGATTTCGCAATTCCGTCCATACCGTGGTAATCAGTTCCAACATATCCAAGCAAGTGAGAAGCTAAGTCTTGATAATAATAAACTCTTGTCGGGTCTTCTTTTGAAAATAATCCGGTGATTTTAAAATCTTTCAACTGTAATGCCTGCTGTGTCGACGCTTTCCTTTCGATGCAAATTGTTTTTCCGGAATCGCTCATCTGTTCTCTAAAATAACTTTTAGGCTTTCCGAAAACTTGAGAAAATTTATCTGTTATTTTTTTCTTGTTTTTTTTGGAAAGCATTCTCAGGTCAACATAATACGAAACATCATTCCTGTTATAAACTAACAGAACATTATTCCTATCATAGATCAAGCCGCGCTCGGCTCTAATCTTTTCAACCGTCGTCTGCTGGCGCTTCGCGTAATATTTTAAATTGTTACTGTCCAAAATCTGAACCGTAAAGAGACGATACAGCAGCACGCCGAAAAAAGCAATTACAAAAACTATCACTAAAATAGCTCTTGAGTTATTCATACTTTTTATCTATTGCCTTTGATATTTTATCTATCTTTTCTTTACTAACATTCAGAATTATTACCTGCGCGGAATCTCTTATCATTCCGAGCTCGTTCTGAGCGATACTTACAATTCTTTCTTCGGATGAAAGCGCTTGGTCTTGCGCGAGTAAATTTATTTTCCAGTTCTTAACGTCGCTAAGCCTTTGCTGGGCAAGAACTTTTTCTTTAGTAAGCTTTTCATGTTCAAGCTTTACACCGACATAAAGCAATATTAAAAATGTGTAAGAGACAAAGACAAACAGCACAAAAAGTATAGCCGGCTTAGCGCTTTTTTTCATACACCCTCTCGGCGGCTCTCAGTTTAGCGCTTCGTGCTCTAAAATTTATTTTTACTTCCGAAGATAAAGGCGTTATCGGCTTCCTGGTCAAAATCATTAAACGCCTTTCCTTATCGCATCTGCAAACAGGATAATCCTTAGGACAGACACAATCCAGGGTTTCGTACTTAAACGTTTCCTTGACAATCCTATCTTCAAGTGAATGATATGATAGAACAACTATTCTTCCGCCAAGCTGAAGAAGGTCTACCGATTTCTTCAAAAAGGACTTTAATACTTCAAGCTCGTCGTTTATATAAATTCTTAAAGCCTGAAAGACTCTCGATAAAGTTTTTATTCTGAAATTCGGCGGAGTCAATTCTTCAACTATACTTACAAGGCTTGAAGTCGTAGTAATCTTCATAGATGTTCTTTTTTCACATATTTTCTTTGCAATCTTACGGGAGTTCTTTTCCTCACCGAATTCGTAAATGATTCGCGCAATTTCTTCTTCCGGAAAAGTATTTAATAAATCGGCAGCGTTAATTTGTTTAGATTTATCCATCCGCAAATCCAGCTTGGCATCCTCGCGGTAAGTGAATCCCGACGCCGGGTTATCGAGCTGGAACGATGATACGCCAAGGTCTGCGAATACTCCCGTAAAACTTTTTATCGACTCAATCTTGGCAATAATATCTATCTGAGAAAAATTATAATTGTAGAGCTTCATTCTCCTGTCGCTCTTAAATTTCTCGCGGGAAAATTTAAACGCATCCGCATCAACATCTGTCGATATTAACCTTGCATTATTATTAAGAGAATTCAAAATTCCTTCGGAGTGTCCGCCGAATCCGAGCGTCGCATCGAAATAAATTCCAGACTTATCCGTCACTAAATAATCCAAAGTTTGTTTTAACATTACCGGCGTATGATGAGTATCCATCACGATGCCATTACTTCTGCTGCTATTTGTTCGTAAGTTTCCGGCGTCTGTTTTAAATACTCTGCATAGACTTCCGGGTTCCATAATTCAATTTTCTTTAACGCACCAAGAATTAAAACTTCTTTTTCAATTTTAGCATACTGCAAAAGATTTTGCGGAACTAAAATTCTCGATTGACTATCAAGCGTATCTTCAGTCGCGAACTGTAAGATCAGTCTGATAAATTTAGCTTCATTTGGCTTAAACGGATTGAGGTTATCAAGCCTTGCCTCAAACTTCTGCCACTGATCTTGTGGATAAATATCAATACACGCAGCAGTACCCTGAGTCATAACGAAGGTATCGTTCGCGTCAGGCGAAACATGCTTTCGTAATTTAGCAGGAATACTTACCCTGCCTTTTGCATCAACCGAATATGTAAATTGTCCTTTAAACAAACTTAATCCAAATTTGGTAACTTTCACCACAATTCCCCACTACGCCCCAAAAATACAGTAAAAAATCCCAAAATGTCAAGTAAAATCTTTCTATTTTCAAACTATTTACGACCAAACACAGATATTAATTCCATCCTATTGTATTACATCTTTCTTAATAAAATGCCATTAGGGGATATAGTTAAAGTGAAGTATCAAATAAAAATTTTTTTTCTTTTCTGCCGTATTAATGAGTGAGCCTCTATACCAGTCAGCTATGAACTAAAAGATCTAAATCCCGAATATCGCAAAAAGCAAAGTGCACTGAATACTTAGCATTATGTGCACCTAAGTCTTCTTTCCATTTTGTGTAAAATTCAACAACAAAGTTTTTAATCCACAATGAACATTTGAACTAATTTTGAATTGATTTAATTTTGTAGAATTAAATTATAACTTATAGTAATTAAGTGTTGATCTCAATTCACCGGTTGACATGTCTCTGTATTTAACTCGATCCACAGTAGATTATTCTCTTCCCTTTTGTTCCAAGCTTCTGCCATGAAAAAAAGGATACGGCAGGAATCCGATAAAAGAAACGGGATACTGATTATCGCATTTCTAAGGGTAACAAGAAGCGTTGCCGCCGGAATGATAAACGTAGCTTTTCCCTATTACATATTAACAACTTTGCACTTCAGCGCTTTTATTATCGGAATTATTTATGTTGCAGCAGCAATCGCCACAGCAATTCTTGGATTCTTATTCGGCATAACAACAGATGTTTGGGGAAAGCGTCGAACGTTGATAATAACAGGCATATTGCTGCCCTTAAGTGCTTTAATGGTTTACTTGTCCACAAGCCTTTGGTTGATAATTCCCGGAGCTATGATTGGCGGTTACTCTGCAACGGGCTCACTTGCCGGCGGCGGTATTGGCGGCGCCATGCAGCCCATACAAAATGTGGTGCTTGCCAATCTTACATCAAATGAAAAGAGAACAAAATATTTTTCAACGTTTACCTTTTTATCCGGAGTCACTGCAGCAATAGGAGCGTTGTTTGTAAAGCTGTTTGACGTTCGTGAAATCTTTATGCTTGCTGCGATAATTTCATTCTTGGGAATCCCCGGAATGTGGTTTATAAAAGTATCGGAAGTAAAAGGGAAAATCCATCAGCTAAAAACAAAAGCAACTATTGGAAAATTTACTTTAACAGGGATGCTCAACGGATTTTCCCAGGGATTAACCGTTCCGTTTCTCATTCCCTTTTTTGTTCTTGTGTATCATCTGCCTAAGTCGGAAATTTCGGGCTATGCTTTTATAAGCGGAGTGTTAGGCTCATTTGCGCTGCTTGGTGCGCCTATTCTTGAAAGGCACTTCGGGTTCGTTAAGAGCATAGTTGCTACAAGAGCTGCAGGTACAGTTCTCTTTATACTTTTTCCGATTATTAGACTGCTGCCGGTTTCGGTTATTATTTATATCATTAGCCCTTCCCTAAGAATTGCAGCGCTTCCAATCCAGCAATCCGAATTGACAAAGCGTGTTGACGATGAAGAAATGGGAAGAGCTCTAGGAACAAATCAAGTAGCAAGGCTTGCTGCGTCATCTACCGGAACCGGCTTAAGCGGCTTCTTTATGGATAACTCTCTTTTTGAATTGCCCTTCTTTATCTATGGAGCAGTTATGGCATTCAATCTATACTTATACGTAAAATTCTTCGGAGAAAAATCCGGTGAGAATCTTTCGATTCCAGGAAACTCAGACTACCCTGATAAGTAAATAAAATATTGCAGCTATTGCCGCTGCTATAGGAATTGTAAAAATCCAAGCCCAAACAATTCTTCCTGCAACATTCCATCTTACTGCACTTAATCTTTTAAGAGAGCCGACTCCTGCAATTGCACCCGTAATTGTATGAGTTGTACTGACGGGTATTCCCAGCGCAGTGGACAGAAATAATGTAATTGCCGCACCGGACTCTGCGCAGAATCCATCGACCGGCTTTAGCTTAGCAACACGCTGTCCCATTGTTTTAACTATTCTCCAGCCTCCTGCTAAAGTGCCAAACCCCATTGCCGTGTTGCACGCAAGTACAACCCAAAAAGGGATATAAAACTTATCAATAAGATGAGAACTGAAAAGAAGACCTGCAATAATTCCCATCGTTTTCTGAGCATCATTGCCGCCGTGACCAAGACTATATAAAGAAGCAGAAACTAACTGTCCCCTTCTAAAAAAGTTGTCTACCTGTCTCGGAGATTTTCTTCTAAACACTCTAAAGATTCCTGTCCCGAATATTATTCCGAAGAGTAATCCTAGTATAGGCGAGGCAAAAATGAACAAAACAGTCTTCCATATACCGGAATAAACTAAAGAAGCAGGGCCTGCTTTGACAAGTGCGGCACCAATTAAGCCCCCAATTAAAGCGTGTGAAGAGCTCGTCGGAAGACCGAAATACCATGTAATTATATTCCAGATGCATGCGCCCATTAAGGCTGCAAACACAATCTTAGATTCGATAATATGAATATCTACTATTCCCTTTCCTATTGTACCTGCTACATGAAGCCCGAAGAAAAGAAAAGCGACAAAGTTAAAAAACGCTGCCCAAAGGACTGCCCATCGGGGCGAAAGAACCTTTGTTGAAACTACAGTAGCTACCGAGTTTGCAGAATCATGAAAGCCGTTGAGGAAATCAAACGTCAACGCAAGCATGACGAGAAAAAAAATAGCAGTTGTCAAGATTATGCCTGCTTCACAATTATAGTTTCGATTATTTTACCGACATCATCGCATTGGTCAAGTATTCTCTCGGATGTCTGGAAAATATCCTTCCACTTCATAATATAAATTGCGTCGAAGTTACCGCTGAACAACTCGGCAATGGCTTCGTTCCTTAGCTGATCGCCCACGCCTTCCATCGTATCGACCTTACTGGAATGTTCTAATACAGACTTACGGCTTTTTTTGTTATCGCGTAGCCCGTTGACCGCCATTGATATGGAATAAATTGAATTATCTATCAACTTAAGAACTTCAACAAATTTACTGTTTATCTTATCGACGCTATACATCTTCATCATGTTGGACAGCTTAAGTATTAAATCGATAATACTATCGAGTTCATGAGCAAGTGAATGTATATCTTCCCGGTCTAAAGGGGTAATAAATGTCTTGTTGAGCTTTTCGAATATCTCATAAGTAATTTTGTCTGCGGCAAGTTCGATATCTTTTATCCTTTGTATATCGTCTTCCTGGAAACTTACTTTTTCAATTATGTCCAGCAAAGATTTTGATGCAGTTATACATTCTGTTGTCAGCCTATCGAACATATCGAAGAATTCGAATTCTTTTGGAAGTAGACTGAATCCCATATATTTTCCTTTCCCATTCAATTAGGTACCCAAAAATACATGGAAAATTTTATCCCTCAAAAAGTATTATTCAAATCCGTTCATCTTAAGTTTTAGAGAAAGTTTTAAACAACCGTTCCGTAGGGTAGAATTTGAGTAATTCATCCCTGGCAAAGACAAGCGGCGCCGAATCTATTAACATCATTATTGCTAGGCGCCTGCGTTCGGATCTTTTAATGCAGATTGTACTTTGGGAATTGAGCCGCCTAATTTTCCAAATTCCTTTTGAATTGATTCAATACGATTTTCCGCAGGATCGGGCTCACCTTGCTTTCTCGGCATGCCGATAAAGCAGCAAAGCTTTTCCTTAGCAGGATAAATTCCAAAGAATCTTCCCGAGCCCCGATATTCTGTAAACTGCTTATACTTTAAAATTTCCGGATCGAGTTTCGAGCCGATAAGAATTCTACCGGCAAGGAGCCAAAGGCTAAGCACATATCCTGCTTGTTTGTCTGAGGATGCCTTTTCGATAATATCCGCTCCAATTGCTCTTTATCTTAATAATGAACCAAGAGTTAAACCGACAATTCCACCGCCGGCGATTAGTATTCGCATATTGTTCTCCCTAAAAATGAAAAGGATATATGGAATGTATATATTTAGTTGAAAATTAATATACTCGAATAATCCGCAGATGCAATTAAGCAATTGGACAAGAAGAATCTAAGAAAAAGTTCATTTGATTACTAAGACGATCCTATTCAAATTAAGAAAAAGTACAGATCTCATTTATAATATATAAATATGAAAAAATGATTTGTACTTACATTCCAATTATTCCAGTCTCTTTCTAAACCTTAACGCGCTGGCAAACAAAATAACCACCCCGATAAAAAATAATATCAAAAACTGCGGCAGCATCTCCTTGAATGAAGCGCCTTTTAATATTACTGCGCGGAGTATCTCGATAAAATATCTTACAGGTACAAGATAAGAAATATACTGAAGTATCTTCGGCATATTACTTATTGGGAATGCAAAGCCCGAGAGGTAAAGCATCGGCATCAAAATTCCGAACTGCGCAACCATCATAGCCTGCTGCTGCGTTTTTGAAATTGTAGAAATGAAAAGCCCAATGCCGAGAGTTGAAAGCACAAAAATAAAGCATGACAGTAATAAGAAAATAAAGCTGCCCTGGATGCCGATTCCAAACCAGAATACCATTACTCCAAGCACGATTAGCGCATCTACAAATCCCAGTATTACGAACGGAATCATTTTGCCAACTATTAGCTGCAGCGGCTTTATCGGCGTAACAATTAGTTGCTCAAGAGTTCCAACTTCGCGTTCTTTTACAATTGCCATCGACATTAATATCGTGGTAATGATGGCAAGGATTAAACCGGTTATGCTTGGCACCATGAACACTCTTGTCTTCAACTCAGGATTGTACCAAACGCGCACCTCAGGGATAAGGCTTCCGACTGAGGAAATTTTTCTCCCTGTTCTATCTGCCAACTTAAGTAAAATATTTTTTGAATAATTCGTTACAATTCCCTGCACATAACTCATTGCTATCGAAGCCTTATTCCCGTCGGAGCCGTCGAATATAGCTTGCACTGGTGCGGGCTTCATACGGTTAATATCCTTCTCAAAATCCTTTGGAATAACAAGAGCCCATAAAACTTTGTTATCATTAATATCAGTATTTATCTGGCGGTAATTGTCAACATAATCGTCAATCTTAAAATAGCCGGAGTGTTCAAACCTTTGAATGAAATCCCGGCTGGTCTCCGATTTGTCCTGGTCGAACACTGCCGTATGCACAGTGTTAACGTCCATGTTCGCCGCATAGCCTAAAATTATTAGCTGCAAAACAGGCGCAATGAAAACAATACCGAACAACCGCGGATCTCTCTTCAGTTGAAGAAACTCTTTTATGATTATGCTTAAAATTATTTTCATAGTATACTCTATTTACCTTATTCCCAACAATGCATGGTGTTAGTTATTTTAAATTTATCGTTATAACAGTATCTCTTGCCAGCCAAAATTTGCAGCCGTTATATTTAGGCGCAGACATAAACGGTCTATAATTGTTGCTGAACCCGTAAGGCTCGGTGGGAATAGAAAAAATTCCTTTATCTAATTTTTTGTTATTGTTTAAGTCCTGATAAACTGCCACGACATATTCACCGGCAGGAATTTCAAAAGTAAAGTTTATTATACTGCTGTCTGCCTTAATAGTTTTTTCTAACAGATGCTTTTTTAAGAAATTATTCTTACCGTGAAAGATATCTGCAACAACGCTCCCCTTTCCCACTTGAACATTCTTCACCTCAACGCGGAGTATTACTTTTGAAGAAGAAAGTAAAGCTGAAAGCAATAGTATTGCGAATATCTTTATCATGGTTATTACAGTTAAGCTATTCTTGAACGCCTGTTAATTAAAGTTGAAAGTAAAAGTAAAATCAAAGAAAAAATTATAAGGTAAACTACCTGCTGCCAGAATGATCCTATTCCGACTCCCTTAAGCATGATATCGCGCAAAATAATCATAAAGAATT
>JAJYIL010000107.1 GCA_021790055.1 Bacteroidota bacterium | reverse complement strand
CTGTATAAACCAGGTTAAAGCTTCTGTAGCTCATCTTGATGACAAAAAAGCTTCGGATATCTCCGGTTTGCAGTAATCTTGAAATAACAATACCTTTACCGCGATAGACGAAATCAATTCTATAAATAGATTTTTCATCCGCTACGTAAACATACAACTTTTTTATTCCGTTTGGTCTTGAACTGCCAAAATAAAATATGGAAGAGTTGTCGATATCGGCTGCAGATGGAAAGTCAATGCTTTTAATTAAGAAGGTTGATTTGTAGTCCGAAGCTATGGAAGTTATATTGTATTTCCTGTTAATAAAGCTCAGCGTAATATCGCGGTCGATGTTCAATAAATCTCCGGTATATGAGGCAACAGAATTGATATCATTCACATTGAAGTGGAATAATTTCAGTTTATTAATAGAGCCGCTCGAAAAAGTAATCTTGTATAACTGCGCGCTGTTTTTGGATTTCTGCCAGCATATAAGCGACGGAAGATTATTAAGTGAAACGTTCGTACATAGAATATTTGATGCAAGATTTGAATAATCCGAAATGAAATATCTATAATCATGATATTCCATTATGCACAAGCCTGCGTTGTTATTTTTAGTGTAGGAAATATAAATGTTATCAAAGCTGCCGGATGTGTTACTTATTTTCATATCGTCAATATCTCCGGGCGAATAAATTGAGATTTCATCAGCAGAATTTTTATTAAAGTCCGCTTTAAGGATTTCAATCAGTCTTTTACCGGGCGTATAGCAAAAGAAAGTCTTAATTTTTGGCAGACGGTTATCTACTACTATTGTTGAATGATTCTCAGAAAGCGGATATGTATACAGCAGTGACGGTATGCCCGAATTATTTCGAATTAACAAATTCAATGTTGATGTTGAGCTGTCTATAAAGCTAATGTCATTTATCCCGTTGTTCCCGTAATCGAAAGTAGCGATTGCTGTAGGCGCTGCGCATAAGGACAAATTCACGTTTTCGGCAAAAGAAGGCAGGTTTGTTATAGTAAAAACAAAGCCGCTTGTATCAACCAGGGCAATGCCGTTGATGAACTTGCTGTAAAACGGTATAATGTCTTCAATACCTTTCTTTTTATGATAAATAATTTCCGGATAGAAAGAATCCTTTGTCTTTGCAAGAATAACTGAGACTATACCTTCGTTCCGGTTAATATAAGCAATGTCAATTTTACCGTCCCTGTTAAAATCGCCGGTAATAATCTTATCGGGATAATATTCCGTCTTGATTGAAATCGTTTTAGAATAAGATGAAGCAAAGTCTCCATAAATTATGTTGATTGCTTTACCTTCCGAATAAAGTATATCAACATAATTATCAAGATTCATATCAACAGCGCGAAGGTTATGTATCTGCGAACTGAGCTTTATCGTACGTACCTTTCTGAATTTACCTTGCCCGTTGTTATAAAAAAAGTCAAGTGAGTAATCAAGGTTGTTAAACGCAGCGATATCGGGGTAGCCGTCGTTGCTTAAATCTGCAAAAACAGCGGAGGAAAAATTCGTATTATCAACAATCTTCTTTTTTTTAAGCTCTGTGCCTGTATTGTATACTATCGAAAGTCCGTTAAAGGTGCTGCCAGAAATTAATAAGTCCTCTCTTCCATTTTTATCAACATCACCGGTGCTGATATTGCCCGGGTAAGAATTAAATTTTACCGACCTGGAAATATATGCACTGCCGTATGAAGTAAACGCATAAAAGCCCGCCCGTTTCGCAGGTCTGCTTATGAAGGCGTATCTCTTAGGTGTTGTGTTCAATTCGATTAACGGTTGGATTTTAGAAATTAGATAGGGGAGATATTGGATCCTTGCTTTATCAAAGTTACCGTTAGCCTTCCCGGGAATTGAGGCTATTTTTTTCTGCAATGTACTGAACAAGATAAGATCGTTGTAAGAATCGCTATTGAAATTCAATGCGAAAAGAGAATTAAAGCCACCGGGCTCTTCGAAGCTTTTAAATTGGCAAAATCCGTTTATAGGCGCCGGTTCGGTAAAAATATTTTCTTGAGGTAAAGCCTCACATGAAAGGAAAAAAGCGATCAGAAAGATATTAATTGTGTTTATTTCTATTTTGAAGCCTGCTCTCTCTCCGAAGCAAGGCTTCTTCATATCGTCTTTTTTCATCTTCTGTTTCCGGGATTGCTTCTTTAGCCTTCTCGGGCTTACCCTCGCTGTTTAAGCAGACGAAAGTTAAGTACGCCGTATTAGTATGAATCTTTGTCCCTTCTTTAAAAGATTCTGCGAAAACCTTAACTCCGATTTCCATTGAAGTGTTGAACACCCTGTTGACCGAAGCTACAAGTGTAACGGCATCGCCCAGGTTTATAGAGTGGTGGAAGTCAACCTTGTCTACCGAAGCCGTAACACAAATTCTGTTGCTATGCTTTTGAGCGCATAAGGCAGCGCAAATATCTATCCATAACATCAGTTGCCCGCCAAGCAGCTTTCCTAATTGATTTGTATTGTTAGGGAGAACAAGCTCTGTCATAGAAATTATCGACTCGCTAATCTTCTTAGCCTTCTCCATTACTTAGCTGCCGAGAGTTTGTCTTCTAAGGAAGACTTTAATTTCTGAACTTCTTTTATGTGCGAATCGTTCGGATATAAATCAATAAACTTTGAAATTGAAGCAAGCGCCTCATCGTTTCTTTTCCGGCTTATTAGCAAATTAATTTTATCGAGCATAGCCAACGGACCGTATTTGGTTTCATGGTAATTATCTATAACCAGGTTGTAATAAATTAATGCCGCTTTATAATAATCCATTTTATTATATATATACGCCGTATGATACTCTTTATGAGCAAGCTTGTCATTCATTTCGGCAATCTTCTTTTCAGCATCCGGAACCTTGGGATCGGCAGGGAAGAAGTCGATGAACGCCTGGAATTCGCTTATTGCTTTCCTAGTATATTTCTGGTCGAGTTCAAAATAAGGTGAAAGCTTGTAATAGCATTCTGCAAGCATGTACTGTGCAATCGGAACCAGCTTACTTGACGGCATGTTTTTAATCAACCGGCTGAATTCATATGCTCCTAAAATGTATTCACCGCGTTGATATCTCGTCATGCCTAGATAATATTGCGACGAATCTATAATAACGTTGCCGGGGTATTGAAGAACAATTGCCTGGAATTCTTTTAGCGCTTCCTGGTAATCCTTGTCATGATATAATTTTACTGCGTATTCATATCTCTGGCTTGGCGGAAGCTGCGATGTATCAATGGAAGCTGAACAGCCCCATAGGTATAGCACTGCTGCCCCTAAAAAGAGGAAGGTCGGAATTGATCGCTTTGCAAAATGGAACTTCATATTTATTAAGTACTTATTTGAAAAATTTGAATACAATTATAAATAAATTCTATAAGGCTTCAAAGGGAAATATTGTTACTTACTTCTTACAGTAAAGAACAAAATGACTGTAAGCGCGGCTGCGCCGACTGCAATAACGGGTTCATAAATGCTTGAGAAAAACGGCTCAGCCGGAATGGAAGCTTGTGTAAAAGGGAAAGCAGGATTTTCAATTTTCTTTATCATATTGGCATTAACAGTATCGCTATAGCTGTACCGGAAATTCCTAACTGAAACTTCCGGTTGGTTTACTGAATAATTCCCGCTTAATGTAACATTTCTGTTAGTAAAGAAATTTCCAAATAGAGCCGTCTGGAAAAATTTTCCGTAATTCACCAAGGCGGTATCGACTACAAAGTTTATTTCGGTGTAAGAGCTATCTCCAATTACTCCAAACGTAATTTGATTTCCGCCTTTATTTAGTTCCTTAATAAGATGATTTCCGAATATTGAATAAATACCACCGAAATCAAAGTTAAGCTTTACTACCTTGCCCTTAGGAATATTCGTAATGATAGTGCTGGTTGCTGAATCAATAAGAGCATAAAAAATTGCAAGGTTTGTCTTTGCCTTCTTTTCAGATTGATTTTGCCCGCAAAATGATTGCTGTGAAAAAATCAAAGTAATTAGAATCAATAACCATCCGGCTTTTAATTTCAAGGTTTCCAATAAAAGTGAGCCTTCACTCTTAAATTCAGAATTCTCTTGCGTTACTAATATTGTAATTTTATCCAATGGATCCTACGGATAATCATGTAATCTTGTAATTCTTAGATTCTATCTGCTGCCATTGCCCTCAGCCTTTTTACTCTTTCTTCAATCGGAGGATGGGTAGAGAATAATTTCATAATTGGTTTTCCGCTGAGCGGATTTACTATAAACATGTGTGCAGTAGCAGGACCTACATTATTTACCGGCTTAATCTGGTTGCCTCTTGATATTTTTTCAAGTGCAGAAGCAAGCGCCAGCGGATTATGGGAGAAATGTGCACCTCCCGCATCCGCAGCAAATTCTCTCGATCTTGATATTGCAAGCTGAAGTAGTGTTGCTGCGATCGGAGATAAGATTATCAGTACCAAAGAGGCTAATCCATCATCGTCTCTATCGTTTGCCCTTCCGGTAAACATCATTGCCCAGCCAGCCATCTGCGCGATGAAGGTAATTGTTCCAACGAAGGTAGCTGCAATCGTTCCGGTCAAAATATCACGGTGCTTTACATGTGCAAGTTCATGACCAAGTACGCCGGCAAGCTCGTCTTGATTTAGCATGCTTAGGATACCTGTTGTAGCAGCTACAGCAGCGTGATCCGGGCTTCTACCGGTTGCGAAAGCATTTGGCGTTTGGTCGTCAATAATGTAAATCTTAGGCATAGGTATCTCAGCACTTTGAGCAAGTCTTTGCACAACCGAATACAACTCAGGCGCTTCCTGCTGGGTTACCTGGCGGGCTTTATACATCGATAAAACGATTTTATCCGAGAACCAGTAACTTCCAAAATTCATAAGCAGAGCAAATAAGAAGGCAATAGTCATCCCACTCCTTCCGCCGATTAAATCACCGACAAGAATGAATAAAACCATCATCAACGTCATTAAAAATACTGTTTTTAGCGTATTCATTTTCTTAATCCAATTTTATCTATATCAAAATTACATAACGGGATGTGTTTTAGCAAGGAATGTAATTGACGCAGGTTGTATTGTTAAACCATCCTTATAGCCAGGCAGTCATGCATTACTCTTCCTCCCTGGTAGATAGAAGAGTTCCTTTTAAGAATCCGCCAGCCGGAATGGTCGAAAAACTTCCCGTTGTTGTTTAGCGATTCTGAAAGATTCTGAATGCTGTCCAATGCATCTATCAACTCTTTGTTCTGCCCAAGCGTTATGGGCTTTGAGCCTGCAGAGGTAACAATCATTACCGGTTCAATTAGCAGGTTAGCTATATTTTTTAGCTCAAGCTGCGGCAGGCTTTCACGGGCTTCAAGTTGAATCATTCTTGCACGGGCTTCCGGTCCAACTATAGTTTTTGCAGAGCTAACAAGATCGAGGAGATAATTTCGTACGGTATTTAAATCCTCTGCAGTTTTCACAGTCTCTTCATTATGAAGCTCGTTTAACGCCTTTGCAATATTGGATACTTCTTTTAAATAGTAGTTCCGCTGGTTATCAGGAACTAAAAACATTATTACGATATGTACCGGGTTACCGTCCGGCGAGCCGTAATTTATCCCGGAAGGACTCCAGCCCACTGCGCAGTAAAGGTCGCCGTCAAATGAAGCTCTTGCATGAGGAACTGCAAAGCCCTTTCCAAGAGCAGTGTTATAGTTTTCTTCGCGCTTCACCACGAGTCCGGCAACATCGGTACCGTTTGGTACGGAAGGAATTGCTTCAATAATATGGGCAAGCAATTGGAGAGAATCCTGCTTGTCGTTATCCGGAAGCTCGATTAATCGACCTTCCTGTAGTGCATCTAATAATGTATCCATAATTAATTAACTCCATATCTTTTGAAGAACCACGTTTTAACAAAGTGAGTAAGAGCGCTGTAAGTAATAAGAAATCCTGCAATCCATAACCAATATTGTGACGGTAACGGAACAAAGCCGAACGTTAAAGCAAAGGGCGAATAAGGCAGCCATGCGCCGATAACCATTATCAATAATGTAGTCAGCATCATTGGAACCGATGCTCTGCTTCCGAAAAACGGAACCTTGCGGGTTCTTATTATATGAACAATCAGCGTCTGAGTCAATAACGACTCAACAAACCAACCGGTTTGAAATAAATCTACTTTATAAGTTTTCTCACCGGTGGAAAGCAGAGGATTAAGATATTCGCTGGATTTAAAGATAAACCACATCAAGCCGAAAGTTGCATAATCGAAGATAGAGCTCATCGGTCCGATAAATATCATAAACTTTTTAATGTTGTTTATGTTCCACTTAAGCGGCTTATCTACAAGTTCCTGGTCTACGTTGTCCGACGGAATGCCGGTTTGTGAAAAATCATACAGTAAGTTATTCAGAAGAATTTGTATTGGCTTCATCGGAAGGAAGGGGAAAAGATAACTAGCACCGATTACGCTGAACATGTTGCCGAAGTTGGAGCTTGCACCCATCCGAATATATTTAATAATGTTTGCAAAAACTTTTCTTCCTTCCTTAATTCCATCTTCTAGTACGATCAGGCTTTTTTCGAGTAGAACTATATCGGCGGCTTCCTTGGCAACGTCGGCAGCGCTGTCCACCGATATTCCAACATCGGCGGCACGTAAGGAAGGGGAATCATTTATTCCATCGCCCATATATCCTACTACGTGCCCTGCTTGTCTTAAAGCATGTATTACCTTTTCTTTTTGTACCGGAGAGAGCTTGGCAAATACATTAGCTTCCATTGCAGCTTTTGCAAAGTCGGCATCCGACAGATTTATTAGCTCAGTTCCAATAATTATTTTATCAATTTGCAAACCTACATCATGACAAACTTTTTTTGTTACTAAAGCGTTATCGCCCGTAAGAATCTTAACCTTTACACCTACGTTCTGAAGGCTGGCAATTGCCTGTGCTGCCGAATCTTTCGGCGGATCGAAGAAGGCTATGTAACCCAGAAGAATCATGTTTGATTCATCCGCAACTGTAAAGGTGGTTTTTGTTTTCGGGAACTCCCGGTAAGCAATCGCAAGAACACGGTATCCTTCATTGTTTAAGTCTTCTACATCTTCATATAGATCGTCATGGATCATTTGAATGAGCGGGTAGACTTCATCATCAATCTGGTAGAAGCTGCAAATTGAATAAATCTCTTCAACCGCACCTTTACATATAAGAACATGATCGCCTTCGTATTCAACCGCCACAGACATCCGCCTGCGCTGGAAATCAAACGGTAATTCATCAACAAGCTGGCATTTAGCTTCCACCGCTAAATCGATGTGGGAGATAACCGCACGATCAAGAAGATTTCTTAAACCAGTTTGATAAAAGCTGTTTAAGTACGCATAGAGAAGTACGTCGCGGCTCTCCTTGCCGGTAATGTCTACATGCTTTTCAAGAATAACACGGTCTTGAGTTAAAGTTCCGGTCTTATCAGTACAAAGTATATCAATCGCGCCGAAATTCTGAATTGAGGTCAGCTGCTTAACTATGACTTTTTTCTTGGACATCGTTAAAGCACCTTTGGCAAGATTAACTGTAACAATCATCGGCAGCATTTCAGGAGTTAAACCAACGGCAATTGAAAGACCGAAAAGAAGCGCTTCGATCCAATTTCCTTTTGTTAGTCCAATTATCATAAAAACAGCAAATACCATTACCATCATAAAACGAATCATCAGCCAGGTAAATGATTTTATACCTATATCAAAGCTTGTCTTCGGTCTACTTTCTACAAGCCTTTCGGAAATTGAACCGAAATAAGTATGAATACCTGTGTTAACAACAATACCGCGCGCGGTTCCGCTTAAAACATTGCTTCCCTGGAAACAAGCATTGGCAAGCTCAAAAACAAAGCCGCTGGTTAATTGCTGAGCTTCGCATTTTTTTTCTATCGGAAGAGACTCTCCCGTTAATATTGATTGGCTGACAAAAAAATCTTTTACAGAAAGAAGCCGGATATCGGCAGGAATAATCGAGCCTGCCTGTAATAAAATAATATCGCCTGGAACTACCTCAGAAAATGGAATTTCAATTTCTTTGCCGTCTCGCAAGACAACTGTATGAGATTGAACTCTTTTACCTAATGCTTCTACTGCACTGCTTGATTTGCGGTCCAAAACAAAAGACAGACCTACGCTAAGCAGCACCATAACTCCTACAACAAAAGCTGATTTTATGTCGTCCATTAAACCGGAAATAACGGCGATTGCAAGAAGCTGTACAACCAACGGGCTTTTGCATCGGTTAAAAATATCCTGAAGTATTCCTATCTTCTTGGTATGTGCTAATTCATTCTTGCCGTATTCTTCCAGTCTTTTTTCTGCCTGTTCTGATGATAATCCGATTTCACTGCTGCTTAGATTCGAAATAGTATCCCGTTGTGTAAGCTTACAAATACTTATCAAGCGCTGTTCATCTAGAGTTGCGCTATGAGGGGTCTTAGCTTCCTTTGTAAAAATAGACGGCGATATTTTTTTAAAAATTGATTTAGCCATTTATTTCCCCTTACTGAAGTTTAAAATTAAATACAGGACGTTCCGGAACCTCATAATAATACCTTAATTTATTATGATTTTAGTATGTAAAAAATAGATTTGTTTAATTGTGACCTTTAAATTGGTACTTCTTC
>JAJYIL010000106.1 GCA_021790055.1 Bacteroidota bacterium | reverse complement strand
GATCAGACTGTATTAATAATAATACGAATATTCTTGATAATTGTTATTGTACTGATATTCATATCTTTCTTAGCGTTTATTTATTCCATCTATTACAAAAGGTTTCCAGTTATTTTTAAAGGGTTTATAGCTTACGGAGCTTTTATATTATTAATACCGATCAGCATTAACTATATAAACCCTACGATACTTAACTATTCGATATTCGGCTTTGCAATTCTTGCTTTACTGGAGGGCTTTAGAGTCATAATCAAATCTCTAATTAAAAAGATTGAAGGCTCCTGGATAATAGGAATCGGAGCCATTACATTTATATTGGCACTCCTTTTCAATTTTGTAATTATTCTCTTTAACCTTTTCAATTCGGTTTCGAGCAATATAATGACATTAGTGCTTTATTCCGGAATTGTCAGCCTTCCGGTTTTTATGTCGATTTATCTGGCAAGGGACTTTGCAAACACGAATAAAAATCTTACACAGAAATTAAAGGAAGTGAAAGAGCTTTCTGAAAAGACAATCGAGCAGGAAAAAAGAGAAGCGGAATTAAGGCTGGAAGGTGAAAGGGAAAAAGCCCGGCGCAGAGAAAGCGAGCTACAGGCAAAGGCTCTTGAAGTCGAGAACGAAAGGAAGGCAAAGGAACTTGAGGAAGCAAGAAATATACAGCTTTCAATGCTGCCTAAAGAATTGCCGTTACTTCCGCAAATGGATATTGCAGTTTACATGCACACAGCAACTGAAGTCGGCGGTGATTATTACGATTTCTACGTGAACGAAGATGGTACATTAACTGCAGTTCTTGGAGATGCAACTGGGCACGGCGTAAAGGCTGGAGTAATGGTTACAGCCGTAAAGAGTATGTTCGTTTCCAATTCATCGCACATTGAAATCCCGTTGATGTTCGCTCACTTTTCCAATTCAATACGGCAGCTAAACCTTGAATATATATATATGTGCTTGGCTGTTTTAAAAATAAATGGGTATAAAATACGATTTGCCAGCGCCGGCATTCCACCATTACTTCTTTATAAAAAGAATGAGAATAAGCTGGAATACATTACGTTAAAAGGAATGCCCCTTGGTACCAAAGACGGTTTCCCATACAAAGAGATTGAATTGAATTTATCTCCTGGCGACACGATTATATTAATGAGCGACGGTTACCCGGAATTGTTTAATGAGAATGATGAAATGTTCGGCTATGAAAACATATTCGAATTTGTTAAGGGAATTGCCGGCGGCGCACCTGAAGAAATTATTGAGCGTCTTAAAGATTCGATAGACAAATGGAGGAACGGAACACAGATTAGAGATGATATTACTTTCGTTGTTATAAAAATGAAATAGACATTCTCAAATAGAATGCAATATATTGCACAATCAATCTGAATTAGTATGGATTCTTTAGAAATATACTTTGATTGTGCTATATATTGCGCATTCCTAACAATGTCAATATTATTCCATTAAAAGCTTTATTAAATATGTAATATACTGCACTTGAGTATGAACAAGATAGAGATATTAAAATAATTAATCAAAGAAGAAAGCTCTTAGGAATTACACAAAAAGAACTTTCGGAAATAATCGAACTTGGACTTCGAACCTTGATCGATATTGAATCCGGTAAAAGCAATCCGTCAATAGAGCAGCTTCAAAAAGTTGTTTCTGCATTAGGTCTTTCAATTTCAGTTAAGGTAAAACATAATGAATGATCTGATAGCCGAAGTATTCCACAACGAAGAACCGGTCGGGATTTTATTTAGGCAGAATGATAAATATTTTTTCAATTATTATGATGCTTATTTAACGGATAAGACAAAGCCTGCAATAAGTTTAACTTTACCTTAGCCGAAGGAGAGATTTATATCAGAACATTTGTTCCTGTGCTTCTTTGGTTTGTTTGCCGAAAATAATCATTTGACCAGGCTGATAAAAATTGCCGTAAACGATACAATAGGCGGAATAACGGTGAGAGAGTTATGAAATTAATTAAATGTCCCGGATGCTTGATCGAAGATTTGAGACTTACTGTTCTAAGTGTCTTAAGAAATTATTTAGCGGGAATAAGATTAGCCAAATACTAAGTTTCACAATACCGGAATTCAACAAGATAAAAGTTGATACAAAAGGAATGTAGTTGATATCCGGGATTCAGGTTTATCCATCGTTAAAAATAGATAAAAATGAACTGAAGCTTACTGAGAAGAGCGGGTAATATATTTTAAAGTCGGTACCGTCGGAACATTTCAGCAATCTCGATCAAGTCCCTGCAAACGAGCACTTAACAATGCAGATGGCAAGTCAGATTTATAATATCAATACTGCTGTAAACACTATTATTTTTTTTGCAGATGACGAGATAGCATGTATAACAAAAAGATTCGATGTAATTAATAAAGATGGAAGGCTTCTTCAAGAAGATTTTGCGCAGATAGCCGGCAAAACCGAAGAGACCCACGGTAAAAATTACAAATATGATTACAGTTATGAAGAGATTGCAAACTTGATTAAAAAATATGTAAGCGTTTATCCGGTTGAAATTGAGAAGTACTTTAAGATTATTTTATTCAGCTATCTTTTTTCGAATGGAGATTCTCACTTAAAAAATTTTTCACTTGACAGAAATCAAACCTATAACGATTATTTACTTAGTCCTTTTTATGATCTCTTGAATAAATATCTCCATGTTCCAGGCGAAACCGAAATTGCTTTTGAGTTATTTAAAGATGGATTTAAAACAGAAGCATATAAAGCAGGCTAAAAATATACCAGACCGGACTTTGTTGAGTTTACAAAGAGATTGGAAATAAATGATATTCGATGCAGCAAGATACTAAATGAAACTGTTGATAAATCAAAAATGGCAGAAGACTTAATTTCAAAGGCATTTCTGAATGAATCTATGAAGACAGGATATTTAAAAAGCTATTCAAGCAAACTCGAAAGGCTTTTTTAGTGAGTTAGAATTAAAAATGAATTTAATATTAACAAAAAATACGTGGGAATAATTTGAAAACATTTTACTGTTTATTTATCCTCATTGGTTTCATTCTTTGCAGTTTCACTTTAGCGCAAAGCAAACAACAGGATAGTGCGGTTATAACAAACCGGATTATAAGCATTGACTTCAACAATGTTAAAGGCAGTTTCAGTACAATGTTTAAAGAATGTGTCGGCGCCGGTAGAGCAAATGAAGAACTGCGTGCAGATTGGGAAAAGCAGTTGGCACTCGTAAAAAAGGAATGCGGCTTCAAATATATCCGTATGCATGGGCTTTTATGCGATGACATGGGCGTTTATAAGATAGATCATAATGGACATCAGGAATATAATTTTCAATATATCGATGTTCTATATGATTACATTCTAAGCATTGGAATGAAGCCGTTTGTTGAATTAAGCTTTATGCCTTCGACGCTTGCAAGTGGAAGCCAAACTATTTTTTGGTGGAAAGGAAATGTTACTCCGCCGAAAAGCTATGAAAAATGGGCAGACTTAATTCGTAATCTCGTTCAACATTTTACTGATCGATACGGCGCTGATGAAGTTAAAACCTGGTATTTTGAGGTGTGGAACGAACCTAACCTGAATGGATTTTGGGCGGGAACTAAAGCAGAGTATTTTAAGTTTTATAAATATACTGTCGAAGCCATTAAAGATGTAAACAAAGATTACCGCGTTGGCGGACCTGCATCTGCGGGCGCTGCATGGGTTCCGGATATGATCAACTATTGCAGCAAGAATAAGATTCCGCTGGATTTTATAAGCACGCATTCTTACGGCGTAAGTCAGGGATATCTTGATGAATACGGTGAAAGAGGTACAGTGCTTGATAAAAATGAATGGAGTGTAAGCGGGGATGTACTTAATTCTCGAAAGCAAATTTTGAATTCGACAATGCCTAATTTAGAACTTCACTATACTGAGTGGAATTCTTCTTACACGCCAGCCGATCCGATTCACGACAGCTATCAGCAGGCGCCTTATGTATTGGAAAAGATTAAGCAGGTTGGCGATACTGCAAATTCAATGTCATACTGGACATTCACCTACATCTTTGAGGAAGCCAGACCCCGGTTCAGACCTTTCCACGGCGGCTTTGGTCTGTTGAATTACCAGGGCATTAAGAAGCCGGCTTTTTTTTCTTATGAATTTTTGAATAAGCTTGGCAAGACTGAACTAATTAACAGCGACAGTTCCTCATTTGCATGCAAAGATTCTAAAGGCGACGTTCAAGTACTCTTCTGGGATTGTACCTACACTCTCCCCGATTCAACAAATGATCAGCAATACTATATCCGTGGTCTTCCTGCCAAACATGTAGGAAGTGTTTAGGTGGCAATAACGGGAGTACCGTCCGGTGAGTATGCAATGAAAGTTTATCACGCGGGTTATAAGGTGAATGATCCATACGATACTTACCTTGAACTTGGAAAGCCTCAGCAGCTTACTGAACGGCAGGTTGAGTATATCAAAAAATTAAATAATGGTTCTCCCGTGCTAAAAGAAATTATCAAAATAACTGGAGGTTTGAAGTATGATCGACTTTAGCTGTAACAATAAAAATTCAATATCAACTTTTTTAGTTTATTTATTCATTGCAACGGCTTTTCTTAATATAACTGTAAAAGCTTCTGATAAATCTTTCATATG
This sequence comes from Bacteroidota bacterium, assembly GCA_021790055.1. Taxonomy (GTDB): domain Bacteria; phylum Bacteroidota; class Ignavibacteria; order Ignavibacteriales; family Ignavibacteriaceae; genus FEN-1297. Next base: position 4,012 of record JAJYIL010000106.1, on the reverse strand, counting down.
CTATTCAACAACCCCGTGGTCGGTAAGGATGGTTGAGTCTGAAATGAAGAGACATAATCCTTACTCAAATTCATGGGGATACGTTGAAGGAACATTTCTTAAAAGCGTTGAACAGCTTTGGCGCATAACCGGTGATAGCCGGTATTTCCAATACATTCAAAACTCTCTTGATGCGGGCTTTAACTCCAACGGGGCATTGAAGAGCTATGATATTTCAATTTATAGTCTCGATGAAATTTGTGAAGGAAGAATTCTTTTGCTCATGTACAATGAAGGAAAAGGTACAACAAAATATCAAAACGCAATTGACACATTACGCAAGCAGTTAAAATATGCGCCACGTGTCGCCGAAGGAGGATTTTGGCACAGGGCGAATATGAAGTCGAATGCATATCCTCATCAGATGTGGTTAGACGGGATTTACATGGCAAATCCATTTTATGCCGAATATGGAAAGCTCTTTAACGAGCCGGAAGATTTCGATGACGTGGTTACCCAGGTGACTGTTATGGAAAAACACGCACGCGATTCTGTTACAGGATTATTGTATCATGGCTGGGATGAAAGTAAGACTCAATCGTGGGCAAATCCAGCTACCGGCTGCTCGCCGAGCTTTTGGGGAAGAGCAGTTGGCTGGTATGCGATGGCTCTTGTTGATATTCTTGATTATCTTCCAGCATATTATCCGGATAGACCGAAAGTAATTGCAATCCTGCAAAGATTAGTCGAAGCTATTGCGAAGGTGCAGGATCCAACTCACGGAACATGGTACCAGGTGCTCGACAAGGGAATACGCGAAGGAAACTACCGCGAATCTTCCGCATCATGTATGTTTGTTTATGCATTGGCAAAAGCAGTTCGCTTAGGTTATATCGATCAGGCTTACTGGAACGTTGTAAAAAAAGGTTATGCCGGAATTCTTGATGATTTTATTACAACAAACAAAGACAGTACAATAAATCTTATTCAAACTTGTGCGACAGCAGGGCTTGGAATGAGCGGAGGATTTTACCGCGATGGCAGCTTCAATTATTATGCGAATCAAACAGTAAAAAGCTTAAACGACGGTAAGGCAACAGGTCCATTCGTTCTTGCCAGCCTGGAGGTTGAGAAGACAGGCTTAATCGTTCCGCCCCTGGATTTTACCGCTAAGCTTCAGACGGCAAGATCGGCAGAGTTAACGTGGAATGATAAATCCTACAACGCAACAGGATTTGTAATTGAGAGGAAGACTAACCTCGACGACAATTTCAAAGAGATTGCGCGGATAGCAAAGGGAACGAACAGCTACATCGATCAGGAAGTACCTTCCGCTTCATCCGTTACTTACAGAGCTTTCGCATATAATGATTCTTCCGTTTCCGATCCGGGAAGAGAATCAGTAATTGACTTAACAAGCGTTGAGCATACAGATAGAAAAAATACAGGCTTCATGCTTTACCAGAATTATCCAAACCCGTTCAATCCGTCAACTAATATAAAGTATTCCGTATCGAAAACATCCCGTGTGGAAATAAAGATTTATGATTTACTGGGAAGAGAAGTAGTCCGGTTGCTGGATAAAACAAAAGCACCGGGAACTTATTCACTAGAATTAAACGCCGGCAAACTGGCAAACGGCATTTACATATGCAAAATGGAATCTGGAAAATTTTCGGAAAGCAAAAAGTTAGTCTTAATGAAATAAAATCAAAATTATATTCGAACATTTTTAAGTATATTTGCGTGATAAAAACCAGGGTATTCTAAAGTATGAGCCTAAATGTAATTGAAACCTCCGATCTGACTAAAATTTATTCAAGCTCTTTTGGAAAAAGAAAAGTCGAGGCACTAACTAACTTAGATCTAAATGTTTCAGGCGGAATGATTTTCGGTTTGCTAGGACCAAACGGCGCCGGTAAAACTACTTTAATAAAGTTGCTGCTCGGCATTACCTTCCCGACAAGCGGAAGCGCAAAAATATTGAATAAAAATATAGGCAATTATAATGTCAAGGATAAAGTTGGGTATCTGCCTGAGAATCATAAATATCCGCCTTATTTAAGCGGGGGAGACGTACTGCAGCTTTTCGGCAAGCTTAGCGGAATGGACGGCACTGAGCTTGAGAAAAAAATTGATGAGATGCTTCAGCTTGTACAGCTTTCCAAATGGAAGAAGACAAAAGTAAAAAATTATTCCAAGGGAATGATGCAGAGACTCGGTCTTGCACAGGCGATGATCAACGATCCTGATCTTATTTTTCTTGATGAGCCGACCGACGGCGTCGATCCGATCGGAAGGAAAGAGATAAGAGATATTTTAATTGAGCTTAAGAATAAAGGTAAAACAATTTTCTTGAACAGCCATCTTCTTTCCGAAGTCGAAATGATTACTGATAGGGTCGGCATCTTAAATAAAGGTAAGCTGCTGCGTGAAGGAACCGTTAAGGAATTAACGGAGAAGAAGGAAGAATATAAGATAGCCATTGAGGGGGATACTGTTTACACTTTACCTGCCGACTTCGTTCTGAAAATAAATCTTAAAAAGATGGATAAAGATTATTATTCTTTCAAAGTAGACAACACACTAGAATTAAACAATGCGCTTGATGTTCTAAGAAACAATGGTATAATAATCAAGGAGATGACACAGCAAAAGAACACTCTTGAAGAAATGTTCATCTCGTTAATAAAGGAAGCTGAAAAGGAGAACGTTCAATGAAAAATATTTGGATATTGACTTGGTTTACTTTAAAAGAAGCAATGGCAAGAAAGGTATTCATTTTTTTCTTTATAATTTCTCTGCTTGCAATATTAATTACAGGGTTGGTATTCGCTTTGTCTTCCAACATCAATGTAATTGCAGGCGGATTTAAAAACATGCCGTTTAATAACCCGGTAACAATGATCGAAATGATGATAGTATCGCCGTTATCCAGCTTATGCCTGCTGCTTGCAATCTTTGCGAGCGCAAGCTTTGTCCCGGTAATGCTTGAGAAAGGGAACATAGACCTTCTTCTTTCGAAGCCTGTTTCCCGCGACCAGCTTTTATGGGGAAAATTTTTCGGCGGAATACTCGTAGTTCTGCTCAACATTGCCTTTCTTGTTCTGGGAGTCTGGCTGATTATATCGATTAAATTTTCAAACTGGAATTTTTCTTTCCTCAACATAATCCTATCGGTAACATTTACATTCGCAGTTTTATATTCATTAATGATTTTATTCGGAGTTTTAACTAAAAGCTCTACGGCTGGAATGATGGTGGCCTATTTTGTTTTCATTATATTGAGCCCGCTGTTGTTTGCAGCCAAAGATAAATTCTACGGAATGATTGAGAGCGGTTTCGTAAAAGCTTTAATCGATATCTTTTATTATATAATACCAAAAACCAGCGAGCTTTTGGGCAACATAACAACGGATATTATCAGCGGAAAAAGCATCGAAAATTATCAGCCTATATTAACCTCGTTTGCGTTCCTTCTTCTAACTATGGGAATATCTATCTCAATTTTTAGAAAGAAGGATTTTTAGAAATTTAGTCGGAGCTTTTACGATCAAATACATCGATTATTTGTGAAGGTAAATTGATTAGATTTTCTTCACCTTACTCTTAGTCTTTCTCGAATTTTTAACTAATATTATATTTTAAAAATAAGATGATAATTAGGATTACGATTGACAATTCAATGGAAATTATCTATCTAAAGATTGTGCTGGCACAATGTTTGGTTAAAAGTAGCGACATGAAAATTAATTACAGGATACAATGAAATGCAACAGGAGAATTTAAGATTAGAAGACCTACTAAGCAAAACAAAGAGTGACGATACTAAAGACGGAGAGATAAACAGCGTTGCAATAATCGGTGCAGGCATTATGGGGCAGGGCATTGCACATACAATAGCTGCAGCCGGTCTCGAAGTAATGATTATAGAGAAGGACCTTGAACATCTTGAAAAGGCGAGGCATGATTTAGCAGAAACAATTGATAGGGAAATTAAGCGCTGGGCGATAACACGCTCTGAAAAAAAATC
>JAJYIL010000105.1 GCA_021790055.1 Bacteroidota bacterium | reverse complement strand
GTGCGGCGGCAATAGCGTGCATCGTGCTTACTGAAGCAGAATCGTAAATGATTCCCCAGAAGTCTTCGTTTAGCCCAAGCATTTGTCTGAACCAATCCAGAGTCACTTCTTCAAGCTCGGTAAAAGCAGGCGAAGTTTTCCAGAGCATACCGTTAACATTGAAAGCGGCAGATAATAGCTCGGCAAGTATTCCGGGCCCGCTTGCAGACGAGTTGAAATAAGCCATAAAGCCCGGATGGTTCCAATGAGTAATGCCCGGCAATATTTTTTGTTCGACGCCGTTAAGAATATTTTCCATTCCTTCACCATGAAGCGGCGGAGCTTTCGGAAGACTGTTTTTAATATCTCCGGGCTGAACTTGTGCTAACGCTGGGTACTTTTCAATATTGCTTAAGTAGTCTGCAATCCAGTCAATTAATTGATGACCGTATTTTCTGAACTCATCGGCGGGCATGTCGCCAAGACTGCCTGCTTTTTCAATTCTTTCATTTTGCATAATTCAATTGAAATAGTTTTTAATTTAAAGTGTTTTATTAAACCTAAGAAGTAATGAAGTTATTTTCAAATTCAGGTATAATGAAATTACTCTCTATGAAAAATTACAGTAAAAGTAGAACCCTCTCCCTTTTTACTTTCAACCTTTATTTCTGCGCCTATTAAATCAACATACTTTTTAACGAGTGCGAGTCCAAGACCGTTTCCTTCGTACTTCCGGGAGTACCCCATTTCTTCCTGAGAAAATGGTATGAAAAGCTTGGGGAGATATTCTTCGGAGATGCCAATACCGGTATCTTTTATATCAGCAATTACCTTGCTGTTTCCATCGCAATAAATTTTTACTTCAACGCTTCCCGCAGAAGTATACTTGAGAGCATTGCCGATTAAGTTTTGGAAAATCTCACTTACTATATAATCATCCGCCGGAACTTTTATCCCCGCAGCATGATTAACAATCGACAACTTAACATTCTTATTTTTTGCAGAGAACTCGAACTCGGTAATCAGACCTGAAATTATTGAAGAGATATCAGTAGGATTTAATTGAATGCTAATGTAGCCGGTTTGCAGAGCTGCCATATTGAGTATAAGATCGATTGTACGCAAAAGCCTTTTGCCGGCGGAGTCAATCGATGTGAATGAGGCTTCCAGACTGCTGTCAAGCTTATCTTCAAGCTCTTCTTTTAAAAAAGAATTGTAGCTTAAGATTATATTTATAGGAGATCTTATTTCATGCGACATCTGAGCTAAGAATTCCGATTTTAACCTATCCGATTCCTCCGCCTTCTCTTTCGCCAGTATCAATTCCTTCTCAACTTCTTTTTTCTCCGTTATGTCTTCTTTGATGGCTAAGTAATGAGTAATCTTTCCGCGCATATCTATAATAGGAGAAATGGAAGCTGATTCCCAAAATAACTCGCCGTTTTTTTTCTTATTTAAAAATTCGCCAGACCATTTCTTGCCGTTGGAAATAAGATCCCACATCCTCTTATATTCTTCCACAGGAGTATTACCTGTCTTTAAAAAGCGCGGGTTCCGGCTTATAACTTCATCCGGCTTATAGCCTGTAAGCTCGCAGAACCGCGGGTTAACGTATTCTAGATCGCCGAATATATTTGTTATCATTATAGAGCTTGCGCTTTGTTCAACGGCTCTAGACAGCTTTCTTAGCTGGTCTTCATTTTGTTTCCTTTCGGTGATGTCTATTATAAAGCCTCTAAGCCCGGTTGTTATTCCGTTTTTATATATCGGGGCAGTGAATACAAGTATGGGAAATGAAGTACCATCCTTTCTAATGGCAATGTATTCCTGGTCTTCAAACTTTTCGCCTCTAATTCTTTTTTGAAAATTCTTAGCGGCTTTTTCTGCTTGGGACGAAGCTATCATCCGGAACATATTCAAGCCTTTTTCAAAGTCTTCTTTCGTATAGCCGAAAGTGTCAAAGCTCGCCTGGTTGGCAAAGGTAATTTTGCCAGCAAGATCGACTTCAAATACGGTTTGGGGCAGAAGATCGGCAAGCTCTTTATATCGTCTTTTACTTTCCTGCAACTCTTCTTCAGCTTTCTTTTTCTCTGTAATGTCCCTATTAACCCGCACAAGAGCGATCTGTTCCCCGTTAGAATCGAAGTAAGGGAACACAACCATTTCCGAAAGCCGCTTAACTCCGTCTTTTCTAATGAATTCAACCTCGCCGTTCCACTTGCCTTCTTTTTCAATTGAGTTGATAATTTTTTGATTCAGTGAAAGATGCACTTCTTTTCTATTGAGAATGTGTGCCGGTCGATCCAGCACCTCTTCTTTTGTAAAGCCGTACATCTTTGTAGCCGCAGAATTCCAGTTGAGTATGCTGCCTTCCATATCAGTAATTATTATCGCATCATTTAGATTATCGAAAATGAATGCTTCCCTTTTCAATGCATCAATGATTTTTTTTCTTACAGAAATATCCCGGTAAATACCTAAAACAGCTTTTCTTCGGTTCCATTTTATAACAGACATGCTTGCTTCGATATCTATTATCTCCCCGGAACTTGTAATTCCCATAAATTCATACCTTTGCTCGGTAAAAAGATTCCGGCTGAATTCATTCAGCTTTGACTCAATTCTTAAACGGCAGGAAGGTGCTACTATCTTCATGAAATCGAAATTATTTGAGGAGACGAGCTTGCGTGGATAGCCGAACAATTTGCACCATGCAGGATTTGTCATTACAAGCTTGCCATTCTGCTCAACGCAAATTGCATCAAGAGACGCTTCAATCAGCGCATTGTAATTCTGATCTTCACTATGGCTTTTATCTTTTCTTTTTTGATTTGATGCTACCTTTTCACCGGCAGATTTCTTTTTGCCCATCCCGGACCTCTCAAATCTCTTTAATTCCCTCTGAAGATTTTCTAATTCTTCAATCAACTTCTTTTTGGACTTATTACTGCTGATCATTTAAGGTAAAAATAGGTTGGTAATAGTCATTGAGTTTCAGCTTAACAGTATCTGGAATATTATAAATTAAAATGGGATGAATCCTATGCTTATACGGAAGGGTATTTAGGTGATTTTTCATTATTTGTTCTATGGTTACCCGAAATATAAAAAAATTTAATTAATTTTTTACCGTAACGCGGGGGGCTGTTTTCTAATTAGCTATTTTTGTTTTAGCTTTGATCATTCGATGAAACTCCATGTGGGAAGTTTTTCGATTATCGTAATCTATAATTATTTCGGGGACTAAATGAAAGTTGAAACTGAAATAAAAAGCTTTTTCTATCCTTCCTCAATCTGCATTGCCGGAGCTTCTTCAAAAGAGAAGAGCGTGGGATATGAAATTTTAAGATCAATCATCGAATTCGGGTATACAGGCAAGCTGTTCCCTGTAAATCCGAATTCCGGTTCCATCCTTGGCTGCAAGTGCTGCAAAGCTGTTGAAGAAATCAAAGCGGAAATTGATCTTGCAATAATTGTAGTTCCAAAAGCTTTTGTCGAAGACTCAATCGATTCAATCTTAAAGAAAGGAACTAAATCAATCGTACTGGTTACTGCGGGCTTTAAGGAAACGGGCAAAGAGGGCGAAGAGCTTGAAAGAAAAATTCTTCAAAAGATTAAAGCCGCCGGCGCTCGGCTGGTTGGACCCAACTGCATGGGAGTAATAAATACATTAAGCCGGATTAAATTGAATGCAACGTTCGTGGCAGAAAAGCCTGAGACAGGGCAAACAGCCTTCTTTTCCCAGAGCGGCGCTATCGGCGCTGCAGTACTGAATTCATTGAGGGAAACCAATATCCGGTTTGCACATTTTATCAGCGCAGGAAATAAAGCCGACATTTCCGAAAATGATATGATGGATTTCTGGCAGTCAGACGACAACATTTCCCTAATGACTTTTTATCTTGAAAGTTTCGAGGTGGGAGAGCGGTTTATTAAGAAATTTATTTGCAGAGATATTACCAAGCCGGTAATAATTCTAAAAGCCGGAAGATCTGAGGAGGGAATAAAAGCGGCATCATCCCATACCGGTGCACTCGGCAGCAGCGATAAAGTTGTTGATGCCGTGCTTGATCAGTTCGGGATTATTCGGGCTGACAACTTGAATGAATTATTCAATACATCAAAAGGATTTGAAAGCTTTGCGCTGCCAAGGGGAAACCGGGTCGCAGTAGTTACAAATGCCGGGGGACCCGCTATATTAGCGGTTGATTCAATTAACAATGAAAAATTAGCACTTTCAAAATTTTCAGATGCAACAAAGAAGAAATTGAGAGAGATTGTCCGCCCCGAAGGAAGTATTGAAAATCCTGTTGATCTTCTTCCCGCAGGAACAGCGGAACAATTTAAAGCGGTGAATGAAATAGTAGCTGGTGATGAAAACGTTGATGCGGTTATTTCAATTTTTGTCGAGCCGGTTATGGTGCCTGCCTTTGGGGTAATTGAAAATATAAATTCAATTAAATCCGGAAAGCCGGTTTACCAGGTTGTTATGCCTTTACCGGAATTTTGGGAGAAATACAGGCTCAGTTCCAAATATAAAATTTCCTTGTTTAGAAACCCTGAAGAGCCTGCTGAGGTAATTTCTAACATTTTATTTTATGAAAAGAAAAAGTTAAAGAGATCTTATCTTCAACCGGGAAATTCCAAAATCAAAATTTCGGATTTTCTTAAGGCGCCGGAAAATAATGACTCCGGTTTTATTAGACACCGGACATCGGAAATATTGGCTCGCGATTATAATTTACCGCTGGTAAAATCAAATTATATCCTTGCAGGTGAAATAAATCGAATTTCGTTTAAGATTGATTTCCCGGTTGTATTAAAAGGCATTTCTTTTAAGGTATGTCATAAGTCCGAGCTGGATGCCGTCAAGATCAGTATTCTAAATGAAGAAGAACTTCTATCGGCTGCAGATGAAATCAAAAAAAATTTTAACAGAAATAACCTTGAGCTTGATAGATACTTAATCCAGCCTTTCATTAAGCCCAAGCATGAGCTTTTGATAGGAGGATTTAGAGATAATTCTTTCGGACCAATGATCATGTTTGGCAGCGGCGGAAAGTACATTGAAGTTTATGACGACACCTGCATTAAATCGGCATATCTTTGCGATGAGGATATTGAAGAAATTATAGAGAGAACAAAGATAGGTAAAATTTTAAAAGGAGTTCGAGGAGAGAAACCGGTTGATCTGGAAAAAATTAGGAATGTAATAAAATCTTCCGCTCAGATGATGCTTGATAACTGGCAGGTTGTGGAGTTTGATTTCAACCCGCTTATCGTTGGTATTGAGGATTCACTTAGTATAGTTGATTTCAGAATAAAACTGAAACCTTAAGAGGAAGATATTAAGTTCTTAATTTCACGCAAAGCGCATAGGGCGGGGTTAAGCACTCTATGCGCCATGCTCTTTGCACTATGCTTTAGAATTAGTCTTCGATTACCGCCAGCACATCGGAGCGCTGAACTATCTTATAGCTCTTGTCATTAAAGCTTACCTCTTCGCCTCCGTACTTTGCAAACAGAACTTTATCGCCTTCCTTAACCTTCTCGCGCAAATCTTCGTCTGTACCTACTGCCACTACTTTACCCATAATTGGTTTTTCTTTTGCAGTGTCCGGAATATAAAGTCCTGATTTAGTTTTGGTTTCTTCCTCGAGTAGTTCGAGAACAAGGCGGTCATCCATCGGTTTAATTTTCATTGTATTATCCTCTTATATTTAACATTTGGTTTATTTTAGGTCTATCGAATCCCACAATGGGGCGGTTGTTAATTAAGATTACCGGCACTCCGGTTTGACCGGTCATTCTTTGCAGATCTCTTGCTGCATTGAAATCGCGGCTTACGTCAACCTCGGTAAACTTTATACTTTTTTCTCTTAAATATCTTTTTGCCGCATTGCAGAAGCTGCATGTGGGCGTTGTAAACATTACTACTTTTGGTTGTGTTTGCATTTTTCTCCCAATAAATTTTAAAACCACACGGTTCGATGATTAAAAGACAATTTGGTTTCAAAATTTTAAGTTCGATTTTATTATCTTTACACGAAAAATCAGAAAGAGAAAATGACTTCGAGTGAAATAAGACAGCAGTTTTTGGATTTCTTTAAGAGTAAAGACCACCGGATTGTTCCCAGCTCGCCGGTGGTTCCTTTCGATGACCCGACTCTGCTCTTTACAAATGCCGGCATGAACCAATTTAAGGATGTTTTTCTCGGAACCGGCACAAGAGAATATAAACGCGCAGCAGATACGCAGAAATGTATACGCGTAAGCGGCAAGCACAACGACCTTGAAGAAGTTGGTCACGACACTTATCATCATACGTTTTTTGAAATGCTCGGCAACTGGTCTTTCGGCGATTATTACAAAGCCGAGGCAATCCAGTGGGCTTGGGAGCTGTTAACGGAGGTTTGGAAGCTGCCTAAGGAAAGATTGTATGCAACGGTTTATCGTACGGACAACGAAGCCTTCGAATTCTGGAAAACCAAAACAGATATAAATCCAAAGCATATTTTACGGTTTGATGAGAAAGATAATTTTTGGGAAATGGGTGAGACCGGTCCGTGCGGTCCCTGCTCGGAAATTCATATCAACTTAATCGATGATTATGACAATCCGGAATACGTAAATGCAGGCGTACCGGAATGTATCGAAATTTGGAACCTGGTTTTCATTCAATATAACCGAGATGAAGAAGGAAAGCTGCATGAGCTTCCTGCAAAGCATGTAGACACAGGGATGGGATTCGAGAGAGTTTGCGCAGTACTTCAAAAGAAAAGCTCGAACTACGATACGGATGTCTTTACTCCGTTGATTGATGAGGTTGCAAAAATATCCGGTGTGAAGTATGAAAAGGAGGAAAGCAAAATTCCGATGCGCGTAATTGCGGACCATATAAGGACATTAACTTTTGCAATTGCGGATGGTGCTGTGCCGGGCAATGACGGTCGCGGCTATGTTCTTAGAAGAATTTTAAGGCGCGCCGCCCGCTACGGAAGAAAATTAAACTTGAACAAACCTTTCCTTTTTGAGCTTGTTCATGTTCTTGTGTCAAACATGGGCGGTATTTTCCCGGAGATAAAAGAAAAGCAAAGCTACATAGAAAGAGTAATCAAAGCAGAGGAAGAAAGCTTTAACGCAACGCTTGACCGCGGCATCGAACTGTTTGAAGATTTAATTAAAGGATTGAAGGAATCTGGGGCAAATGTAATTCCCGGCGAAGACGTTTTTATGCTTTATGATACTTACGGTTTCCCTGTTGATCTTACAAATGTAATGGCAATAGAGAGCGACTTTACAATTGATGAAGCCAGCTTTAATAACTTGATGGAAGAGCAGAGACAGCGTGCAAGAGAAGCATCAAAAGAAAAATTTGCCTCAGTAAATATTTCTACTGCCGATCTAAAATCATTTGAACTGATTGAGCCGGCAAACTCCGAGTTCTCCGGCTACGATGAATTAAAATCAAAAGCGAAAATTATTGGGCATAAAAAAGAAAACGGCAGCAATCTAATTATCCTGGATAGAACTCCGTTCTACGTGGAAGCAGGCGGACAGATTGATGACCTTGGCAAACTGATTGCCGGAAGTACTTCGTTAAACGTAATTGACGTAACTAAGATCGACAACAAAACAATTCACGTTGTTGAGAACGAAAACGAAAGCAGGATAATTCCCGGCATGGAAGTACTTGCCCAGGTTGATGAGAAGCGCCGCTGGGATATTATGCGCAACCATTCTGCTACGCATTTTCTTGATGCTGCTTTAAGAAAAATATTAGGAACGCATGTTCATCAAGCCGGTTCGTATGTTGGTCCTGACAGGCTTCGCTTCGACTTTACACACTTTGCAAAGCTTAGCGAAAGCGACCTTCGAAACATCGAAACCATGGTTAATGAGCAGCTAAGGCTTAACATCCCGCTGCAGCATCACCGCAACGTTCCATTTGATACTGCAAAGAAGATGGGAGCGCTTATGTTTTTCGGTGATAAGTATGGCGACTTTGTTAATGTTGTCCAGTTCGGAGATTTCAGCATGGAATTCTGCGGGGGCACTCATGTAAAAAATTCTTCTGAAATCGGCTTGTTCAAAATAATTAGCGAGTCGTCAATTGCTAGCGGCGTAAGAAGAATTGAAGCCGTTACCGGCGAAGGCGTTGAACATTTTATTCTTACACAGATAAATAATTTTAGGCAGTCTGAAGATAAGATTGCGGAGCTTCTTAATGAAAAGAAAAAATTAGAGAAGGAAATTTCCGAATTTAAATTAAAAGAAAAGCTTGGGCAGATTGACTCCGTAATTTCAAAGTCAACCGAAGCCTACGGGATCAAAATATATAAGGCAAGGGTAAATGCCGACAATATGGATGAGTTAAAATCTTTTGGCGACGATTTACGAAATAAAATTAAGAACGGAGTAGGAGTTCTTTTTACCGAGATCGAAGGTAAGGTAGGCATTGTCTGCGTAGTTTCGGATGATCTTATAAAAGAAAAGAAATTGAGCGCGGGAAAAATCGTTGGCGAGCTCGCAAAGCTTATCGGCGGCGGCGGCGGCGGAAGACCGCACTTAGCAACAGCTGGCGGAAAAGATGTTGAAAAGATTGCTTCTGCCCTTAGTGAGGTTGAAAAAGTTGTAGCTAAATTTATTTGACTTAGTGTCCTCGCGGCTATTTTCTTTTGCCACAAAATCACCAAGCTACAAATTAGGATTTATCTTGAGCAA
>JAJYIL010000104.1 GCA_021790055.1 Bacteroidota bacterium | reverse complement strand
TATAATAGATAAAATAAATCCCGTAAAGCGAGCGCCCCTATGAAACGAACCAGACATTTTTTAACTCCAAAAAAAATTAAATAAATAAAGTGAAAGAATTAATTCAGCATAATTGAATAAACATAGGTGCGAATATAATTTAAGCGATTGAGATTTATCACCGGAAACTGAAAATTATGATGAGCGGTAAACAGGTAAGGTCATAAAGATTAGTTATGACATTAAGTAATCTTAAGCTTTAAATAAGCAAAGCGCATAGAGTAATCCCGTCATTACCATAAGCGCTTTGCACTCTGCGCTATGAAATTCAATTTTACTTTCCTGACTCCGGCAGAATATTTCCTTCTTCGCCGCCTTTTGCTTCTAGTGCCGCTAACTTTTCTTTACCGTATGCTATTCTTGTAATAGTAACAAACAAAACAGGAATAATAAAGATGGCAATTCCCGTTGCTGCAAGCATTCCGCCGATAACCGTCCAGCCGATAGTTTGCCTTGCCATGGCGCCGGCACCGGTTGCAAAGGCGAGAGGGGAAACTCCAAGTATGAAAGCAAGAGACGTCATAAGTATCGGACGCAAACGCAGCCTTGCCGCTGCAATTGCAGCTTGAACAAGCGGTACACCCTGGTTGACGCGCTCCTTCGCAAATTCAACTATAAGAATTGCGTTCTTTGCGGCTAATCCGATCAAAGCAACAAGACCAATCTGAGCATAGACGTTATTGCTGAGGCTCGGCTGAAGCTCGAGAGCAATAATAGCGCCGAATGCCGCAATAGGTACGGCAAATAAAACTGAGAAAGGAATTGACCAGCTTTCATATAAGGCTGATAGGAATAAAAATACAAATAATAAAGACAATCCAAATATTGCAAAGGTGCTGCTGCCTGCATTTATTTCTTCTCTCGATAAGCCGGAAAATTCATATCCGTAACCGGCAGGTAAAACTTTAGCGGCAACTTCTCTTAAAGCCTGAAGAGCCTGCCCGCTGCTGTATCCGGAAGCTGCGTTCCCATCAATTTCAGTTGCGCGGAACATGTTGTAGTGTGAAATAAGCGATGCGCTCTCGGTAATCTTGTAACTTATTAAATTGCTCAACGGGATCATATCACCCGATAAATTCCTAACATAATATTTTGACAGATCTTGCATTGATGCGCGGTAACTTGTATCGGCTTGGGCAACGACATGGAAGTCTCTTCCGTAAATTGTAAAGTCGTTTACGTAAGCGCTGCCGAGAAGAGTCTGGATAGTACTAAATACATCGGCAATGTTAACTCCAAGCTTAGCGCACTTTTCCCTATCTACATGAAGTTGATAAGCAGGAGTGTTCGCAGTAAAGAATGAAAACACGTTCGAGAGTTCCGGGCGCTGGTTTGCGGCAATTACAAAGTTTTGAACAACCTGAGCAAACTGCTGAATATTATCGGTACTCTCTCTCTGTTCAAGCTCGAAACTGAAGCCGCCGGTTTGACCTAAGCCCGGGATTGCAGGCGGCGCAATAACAATAACGTTAGCGCTTTTGATTACCGAGAACTTCCTCCTGAGAGTAGCCATTATGGAATTTAACTGAAGCGCTTTGCTCGTCCTTTCACTCCACGGCGTTAACTGAGTAAAGACTGTTCCGCTGTTTGATTTAAATGAAAAGTTTACAACGTTCAATCCGCTGATGGCTGCGAAGTGTCCTATGCCTGGGGTCTTTTCCAGAATCGCCATTATTCTTTTTAATACATCAACTGACCTTGTGGTGGAAGCGCCTTCGGGAAGCTGGTAGGTAATGTACAGCCTTCCTTCATCTTCATTAGGAATAAATCCGGTTGGCTTTACATTAAAGAGCCCGACAGTAACCGCATAAATCACTATTAAAATTATTATAACGTACGGCGTCATCTTAATGCTCTTCTTTACTCCTTCGGCATAAGACGCTGTTGTTCTTTTGAACCATTCATCAAACTTGAAGAAGAATTTATTGAGACCGTGGGAATCCTTGCTTAAAGACGTTGGTTTAAGAATAAGAGAACAAAGCGCCGGAGTTAAAGACAAAGCAACAAATGCAGATATTAAAACAGACACTGCTATTGTAATTGCAAACTGCTGGTATAGCTTTCCTACAAGACCGGGAATAAATCCGACCGGTATAAACACCGAGGCAAGTATTAAAGCAATAGCCACAACCGGTCCTGAAATATCCTTCATTGCCTGGGCAGCCGCATCCTTAGCGGATAGATGCTCATTGTCGATGTAGTGCTGCGCCGCTTCAACAACAATTATAGCATCGTCCACAACAATACCTATAGCCAGAACAAAGCCGAACATTGTAAGCGTATTAATTGTAAATCCAAGCGGAACAAAGAGGGCAAAGGTTCCGATGATTGAAACAGGAATAGCCAGAATCGGAATTATTGTAGCTCTCCAGTTTTGAAGGAATAGAAATACTACTAATACAACCAATCCTAATGCTTCAAGCAAAGTAATTAAAACTTCGTTGATAGATTCACGTACAACCGAAACGGCTTCGAACGGAACGCCGTAGTTTACATCTTCGGGGAAAGACTGCTTGATTACTTTCATTTCTTTATAAACGCCGTTGGCTACCTGCAAAGCATTGCTTCCCGGCGCCTGGAATACAAGCAAGAAAGATGAACGCCTTCCATCAATATAAGAATTACTTGCGTAGTTAACTTTGCCAAGCTCTATCTTAGCAACATCTTTAAGATGTACTTCGGAACCGTCTTTAGGATTTTCGCGGACAATTATATCACCGAACTGTTGAGCGGTTGTTAGCCTGCTGTTCGTAAATACTGTGTATTCAAAAGTTTGGCTGCTTCTCTGAGGAGGAGCGCCGATAGTACCCGCCGCCACTTGAAGATTCTGATTTGCAAGAGCATTTGTAACATCCGTTGTTGTTAATCCCAATTGTGCAAGCTTATCCGGATCCAGCCAGATACGCATACTGAAATTATCGGCACGAACAAAAATATCTCCCACGCCCGGTACGCGCAGCAAAGCATCCCTAACAAAAATATTTGTGTAATTATCAAGGAACTCTATGTTGTGCGTATGATGAGGCGAATAAATAGCGACAATCATCAGGATGCTTGCAGTACGTTTCCTTGTTGTAATGCCAAGGCGCTTTACAATATCCGGCAATTGCGGAGTGGCAATACCGACACGGTTTTGAATATCCATTGTAGCGATGTCCGGATTCACTCCCTGGTTTAGATAAACGCTGATTGATGAGCTTCCATCGCTTGAACTGTTGCTCGTCATGTATGCCATTCCCGGAGTTCCGTTTACCTGGGTTTCAATTGGAGTGGTAACAGTCTGCTCGACGGTTGTTGCATCGGCGCCGGTAAATGCAGCAGAAATATTAACAGTCGGCGGAGTAATATCCGGATATTGACTGACAGGCAAATTAAAAATTGAAAGTCCGCCAATCAATACAATAACAATTGAGGCTACAATAGCAGTTACGGGTCTCTTTATAAAGGTATCGGCAATCATTATCAAATCCTATAAGTAAATTATTTACCGGAATATTTTTCATCGGCATTGGCGGCGCCATCGGAAGCAAGTATTATCGGAGAATTATCTCTTAATTTCTGGACGCCCTGCGTAACTATCTGTTCGCCGGGCTGCAGCCCGCTATTTACGATAACCTTGTCTCCTTCGATCGTTCTTCCAATCTCAATTTTCTGCTGCGAGACTTTGTTGCCGTGGATAACGAAAACAAAATATTCTCCCATCTGAACGGTTACAGCTTTAAATGGAATTACTACACTCTTTGAAGAGTTATTGTTAAGCACTCTTACGTTGCAAGTAAGTCCGGGTCGTAAATAGTTTTTTGGATTAGGGAATGTAAGTCTAACCATTAAGGTGCCTGTCTGCGGATCAACAGCGCGGTCCAATAAAAGAAGTCTGCCATGGTAATGGTAAATAGATCCGTCAGGAAGCTGCAGAGTAAAAGTTGAATCACTATCTTCACGTCTTTCATTGAGCATCCTGTTGTAGCGTTCTATCTGGCTTTCGTCAACAGCAAAGTCAACTGCCATGGGATTATCCGACGATAGGTTATTCATCAGCGTTTGTCCGGCAGTAACTGCAGAACCTAATTTCACTTGCGATATACCAATCGTTCCGCTGAACGGGGCATATATAATCGAGTTTCGAAGGTTGGTTTCAACTTCGGATAATTGGCTTTGCGCTGCTTTCAAATCTGCTGCAGCGTGTTCTAAAGTCTGTTGAGCAATTGCATCGTTCTGTGCAAGCTGCTGATATCTTTTATAATCCTGCTCTGCTTTTTCCAGATTGGCTTTAGCAACGTCGTAAGCAGCTTTATACTGCTGTTGATCTATTCCGTATAATTTCATTCCCTTAGTAACGTGCTGTCCATCCTGAAAATAAATATTGGTAAGATAGCCCGATACTTCCGGTCTAATTTCAATCTGGTCTAGTGCTACAACAGTTGCAGGATAGGTGTCATAGTAAGATGCTTTTTCTTCTTTAACGGTGTAAGCAGTTACCTGGGTTGGCGGAAACTGCATCATAGGCTTTTTACCGCCGCCGCAGGAAGCGAGTAGACCTGAAATTG
This sequence comes from Bacteroidota bacterium, assembly GCA_021790055.1. GTDB lineage: Bacteria > Bacteroidota > Ignavibacteria > Ignavibacteriales > Ignavibacteriaceae > FEN-1297. The sequence continues at coordinate 4,124 of JAJYIL010000104.1, read as the reverse complement.
CTGTAGTAATTATCAATAAATAAATTTTGTTTTTCATAATGCTTTTAAAGTTTAATTGAAAATTCATGTTAATACCTAACTGTACCGAGTGCTTTTTCAACATCCAGTTTGCTGCTTAGAAGCTGATATAAAGAATTGGAATAATTTACTTCCGTAGTTCGAAGATCAGTCTCTGCAGTAATTACATCCAGGTAAGTTTTTACTCCTGCTTTATATTGGAGCTCAATTGTGTTATAAACATCTTTCGCAAGCTCCAGATTCTCTTTAGCTGCATCGAAATCACTCAAGCTGCTTTTATAACTGGCAAGGGCTTGGGTATATTCAACATTAATAGAACTTCTTAATGAAGCAAGGTCTAGCTCACTTCTTTGGACTTGTAAAGATGCCTCATCAATTTCCTGGAATCTCTTTCCTCCCTGGAAAATCGGGAAAGAGAGAGTCAGTCCTACATATTCGCTCGGATAATTAACATTGTAAAGATTTTTAAATACATCATTTTGATATTGAAGATTATAAGTTCCAAAAACCGAAAGCGAAGGTAAAAAGCTCCAGTAATTATAACTAAGATTAGCCTTCTGAAGCTTAAGCTGAGTCTGAAGTATTTTATATTCTATTCTGTTCTCATAGTTTACTGACTGGGTGGTATCAATATAGGCTTCGCTTTCCATTTTGGTCGTATCATAAGTAATAGTCATCTGCTCATTTACAGGGTATCCCATCAAATTCTTTAATGCGGCAGTGCTTGTTTTCAATTGACCTTCATCGAATTTCTTTTCTGCAATTGAATTGTTCAATAATATTTTTGCTCTTTCAAAATCAGTTTTATCTACAGTTCCGCTCTTATACTGGTTGTAAGCATCCCGGTAGCTTTGCTGTAAACGAAGAATGTCTTCGTTTACCAGCTTTATCTGCTGCTGTGCCAAAAGAACGGCGTAGAAGGCTTTGCTTACATTAACAGCAAGATTTATTTTATTGTTTGTTGTTGTTTGTTTTGCCTGCAGGCGGACATCATGAGAAGTGTTGCTGGCAAGTAAAACATCTCTATCGAAAATTGTTTGAGTTAATGTAAAATTAGCATTCGAAGTATTTACTACTCCAAACTGAACAGGTCTGCCCTGAAAAATTGAAGTCGGTAGTTTAAAGTTATGCTGAAAGTTAAAATTAAGATTCAATTGAGGATACCAATCAGACAACTTAATATTTATTTCCTTGTTTACAATCTTTTGGTCTAACAAAGATTGTTGAATAGCAGGCTGATGAGCTAACGCATAATTGACGCAATCATGTAAAGTAGCTTTATGCAGTGATGAATCGACCCCGGTTTGTGTTTGAGAAAAGATTAAACTATTTATAAGTAAGAATGAAGCTAATGAGATAAGCAGTTTATTCATAACATATATTTTCGTGTGGATTTAAAACTTCCTTTTTGAAGCACGAAAAATAAAGCTATTCTTTTTCAAGACGCATGATGCAAATCATCTTTCCCTGTTAAACATTTTGTAAGACTTTAAATTCACATTTGATTTGTTTAACCTCAATAATAAATATTTAGTTATTCCAGATTTTCGGAAATGAACCGGGCTAACAATCCCGTAAGCTCATGAGTAGAGCCGAGCTTGAACTTAGCTTTAGTTGACGATCTTTCGTTGCCGATTAAAGCACTGACCCCATTTAATAAGTTAACCGTTTCAAATGCATCCTCATCCGTTAAATCGTCTCCAAAAAAAACCGGTGTATCAACATTCTTAAGATGGCGCATAATTATTTCCACTCCTTTCCCTTTGTTCCATTCCACAGGCGGTTTTACTTCAACAACTTTTTTCCCGTTTAATATTTTAATTTCTTTTCTGTTAAGAGGCTTTTCTAAAATCCTGCTTACATCGAATAGTAAATCATTAACGCGCTTTGGATCGATAGTTCTGTAATGAATGCTGATCGAATACTTTTTGTCTTCGATCAAGCATTTATACCGGCTAAGCTTTTGCTTCAATTCCTTTAAAAGCTCTGCCATTAAATTTATAGATTCAGAAGAAGCAGGTTCAATAAAGTGTAAGCCGGGTCCCTCTATCTCGATGCCGTGATTGCCTGAATAAAAAATTCCGTTAATACCTACAAGCTTTTTTAAGTCGCCAAGCATTCGCCCGCTTATTATTCCGACCGGTAAACTGCCTGCAATTTTTTCAATAAGATATTTAGTAATGGGTTTAAAATTTACTTCATCCGGAGTAAGAGCTATTTCAGCCAATGTTCCGTCGAAATCAAAGAGAAAGACTGGGTGCCGACCTAAATTTTCGCCTAACAATTGGTACGAAAAATTTTTAGTCATAATTTTAGATAACAATTCTAAGTTATAAATAAATTACTTCATCGCTGCTGAAGAGCGAAAGAGAGAGCAGCAGATAGTCCCGTAGGTGTCTTGTAATTAAAAAGTTCTGGCGGATATGTTCATAGCCGTTTTTACCGAGTTCAGCCGCAAATTTTGGCTCGTTAATAAGTTGTTTAATCCAATATGCTGTGCCTTCAATGCTATGCGTTAAAATGCCGCTATACTTGTGCTTAATCTGAAGAGGGATACCACCGACAGATGTAGCAATAACAGGCTTTTCTTTCCATAGGGCTTCCGCAACTGTTAATCCAAAACCTTCGCGCAATGATTTTTGCAAAACTACAGTTGAGCCGCGCTGCAGTGCATTGATTTCAAGATCGCTGGAAGGAGGAAGAAGCAAAACAAATATATCCTTATCGCCTGCTGCGGCTTTGTTAACATCGGCTAAAACTTTTTCGCCTTCCGGGTCATCTGTTGCGCCGCCTCCGGCTAAAACAAGCTGACAGTCAATATATTGCTTTACAAGCTTGTATGCCTTAATTACGCCTACGGGGTCTTTCAAATAGTCGAAGCGGGAAATCTGAGTTACAACCGGGCGTGATCTATCAATCTTAAATCTATCAAAGACAGAATCAATATAATTTTTATCAAGACTTTTATTCTTGTCGCTTAGAGGATCTATAGATGGTGATATCAATATCTGCCTGGTAGCAATTTTACGGCTGAATGCAGGAGCAGAAAAAACAGCCGAATCAAATTTTTCAATATAATTTTTAAGAAAGAGCCATATCTGTTCTTTAGGTTCGGAAAAATCTATATGGCATCTCCAAACCCATTTACTATTTAGCTGGCTGCGTTTTTCTACAAGTCCGATTGGTTGAGGATCATGTATGAAAACCACATCACCGTCAAAGTTTATGGCTGAGGAATTTTTTTTATTAATTTCAAGAAAAAAGTTTAGCTCTTCTTTAGTAAACGTTTCATTAACACCATGAAGTGCATTGTGCATTTTTTTTGTAATAAGGAAAAATCTTTCGTCTCCTTTAATAACATCCCACCTGCTTTTTACGCCGACCTGACCAAACATAGGTATAAGCCTGTTAAGAATTTCTGCCACACCGCCTCCAACAGCAGTTGAATTTATATGCTGAATCTTCAGCTTGCTTGCCCGGTCTCCAAGTATAAAAAGCTCGTCGATAACCGGCTTGCCGACTATATCGGTATAATCTTTAACTTCTGCCATTTAAAGTCTCCAATATCTTTAGCCTAAGACCTTCAAGCGTGAATGTATACGGATCAAATTTCGATATAGCATCAGCCTCTTTTTTTACTCCAATGGACCTAAGCCAGATAGAAAAATCGTTATCCTTTTTCTCAAGCCGCATTCTTGCTTCAAACATGTGGTAGTATATTGAATGAATGCTGACAGTTTTAAGGGCGTTTACAAACTCTTCTAAATTTCCGGCTTTTTTATCAACGGGCAAAACAAAAATTCTTGAACTCATGAAATGAAATTCTTCTCCTTCCGGACAATTTCTGTTTACATCTTTACCGGAAAAGTCTTCAAGTATTTTGACAAATCTTAACCTCAAATCAGATAAATTATTGAATTGCATAACGTCTACGCTTGCTAATTGCTCACCTACAATCTCATTGTTTAACATATTGGTTACCCAGTATGCAAAATCATTAGGCGGTTCGGGGGATAAGTAATGATGCTGCTGCAAAAAGCGGTGAGTATGATGATAGATCGATGATGAAGGAATAGTCTTTATCCTTTCCAGCAGCTCACAGATCG
>JAJYIL010000103.1 GCA_021790055.1 Bacteroidota bacterium | reverse complement strand
AGTATTTATTCTGCGCCGATCATTCTTTTATTGATAATGTTTACAACTTCGTTATCATTTGGGCAGGTGAGTTCGGTAAAGCAGCTTAAAGACGAAATAAAAAACCTTAATCTTCTACAAACCAGCACTAAGCAATCGGATCCATGGACAATTGCCAATGTTATTACAACAGGTGAGCTTGCGAATGAATTATCAAACAACAAAACTCCAAAACCGGTTATCCTCCAAGTCGGTTTCGATTTTCTTTATTTGCAAGAGCATATTCCCGGCTCAATATATGCGGGACCTACATCGAAAGATTTTGGGCTAACAGCATTAAAAAAAGCCGCTAAGGATTTAAAGAAGAATCAAAGCATAGTAATTTACTGCGGATGCTGCCCGTGGAGTCATTGTCCGAATATCCGCCCTGCTTACAAAGAAATGAAGAAGCTCGGATATACTAATGTGAAAGTTCTTTATCTGCCGGATTCTTTTGCGAAGGATTGGAAAGGAATGGGATACGTGGTAGAGAAGAAGGATAATTCTTCCGCTCTTAAGCATGAATCGAAGACAAAAAAGTAATTTCATTTTTATCGGTTAAGAATTTCTTATAAAGAGTTAGTCTTTCCTTATATATAAATGATCCAAATTTTTTACCGGTACGATATAGATTTTTACATATCCAAATTAATTTCCGGCAAATAAGGTACAATTTTTGACTGGATAAGGAAATCTTTTTACCAGTATGATTAAGATTTATACCGGTGCTTGAAGAATTTATAAGTTTTCAGAGGTAAGATTTCAAAAGTCAACTTTCTACCTCTGACTTCCGATCTCCGAAATGGTTTAATAGGTGAATTCTGTTTTTGCGTAGAGTTCAATACTGTCTTCGATTATTTTGTAAGCATGATCTTTACCCATAAAGCCATCGACAATTACTTTTTTGTTCTCAAGCTTTTTATAATCCTCAAAAAACCTTCGAAGCTCTACAACTGTATGCGGGGGAAGTTCCTCAATGTTGTTTATGTAGTTTACAGACATATCATTTTTTGCAACGGCAATAATCTTGTCATCGTACTCTTCCTCGTCAAGCATTCTCATTACGCCGATAACCTTTGCTTCAACAATACACAAGGGTTCAACGTCTATTGAGCAGATTACAAGTATATCCAGCGGATCACCGTCTTCGCAAAAAGTTTGGGGGATAAAGCCGTAATTTGCAGGGTAATGCACGACAGAGAACAAAACTCTATCCAGCCTTAACAATCCGCTGGGCTTGTCTAATTCATACTTTGCTTTAGATCCTTTCGGAATTTCAATTATAGCATTAACAACCGAAGGAATATCTTCCCCGATATTTACAGAGTGCCATGGGCTAGTAAGCATAGTTTTCATCATTTCTCAATATATTAAACATCAATCAGTTAAAATGGAACACTAACCCTGTTAAGAAATTTGCTATTATCGCAATAAGAATAATTCCTGCTATGATTAAAACAGTCCACAACAAAAATTTTATCCACGGGAGAGCAGCATATTCCCGCAAGCGTAGATTTTTAATCATAAATTATTACCGGTTTTATTCAAGAATCTTTAATCCTTTTTTTGCATCCGGATTTTTCGGATCAAGCTGTAAAGTTTTATGATACTCCCGGATGGCGTCTTCTTTACGGTTAGTTAAGGCATAAGCTTGAGCAAGCCATAAATGATATTGAGCGTTATTCGGGTCGTACTGAAGAGCTTCTTTTAGCGGCTCGACAGATAAGGCATATTTTTTCTTGATTAGCAGAATAAGAGCCTTAGAGCCGTAAGCATCGCCGAGAATTGCTTTGTTCTTATCCGGGTCCTTTGAAGCCAGGGCAATCAGCTTGTCGTATGTATTAGAAGCGGCATCGGAAGAATCCATATACTGATAAGTTTTACCGAGCCATTGCAGTGTAGGCATATAATCAGGCTTTATTTGCTCAGCTTCAAGTAAAGAGATTCGGGCGCCGTCATAATTTTTAGTTTGAATCATACACAAAGCCTTATTTACATGAGCGCTAACGGCAGTGGAATCAACCGATATTTTTTTATCATAATAAACAATGGCTGAATCATAATTGCCCGCGCTGAAATACATGTTTGCAACTGTCTCTGCTAAGGTTGAAATAAAGGATGTATCATTATTCATTGCTTTTTTCAAATACATTATTGCAAGCGAATCCATTTGCCCGTAATTATATTCGAGACCGATCTGCGCGAACTGCCTGGCAGTAATCAATGAATCCGGGATTTGATTTAAATAGTTTGAAGCCTGGTCAAGCTTTTTATCGAAGACGAGCGACAAAGCGAGAATGCGCTTTAAATCCATATTGTTCGGATTATTCTGCAATCCTTCCTGGGAAACTTTGACCGCATTAGCAAAATTGTTCATTATGAAGAAAGAATTGGCTGCGTATGAAATAGCCTTTTCATTTTTAGGGTCGAATTTCAGGTACTTACTTAGGTAGTATGCAGCGTTTGGATATTGCTTTGCGTAATAAAGGATTTCTCCAACCATCAAATATGCGGGGGCATAATTCGAATCGATTGCAATTGCCTGGAGGAACTTATTTGCCGCATCGGTATAGCTTTGTTCTTTATAGAGAGTCTCGCCGATTTTATATTTAACCTTAACATCGGTAGTATCAAACTTTTCGGCATGCTGGTAGTTGCTCAAAGCAAGCTCAGGCACGTTCATTTTAGAATATGCATCGCCGAGACTTATGTAAGCATCTTTGTCGGTAGTATCATGAGCAGTAAGATCAACTAAGATTTTAACAGCCGTATCGGTTGAGTCATGACTTAATTCCTGGTTTGCTATGTTAAGCGCAGTTTTAAATTCGCCCTTTTTTATAGCTTCCGAGGCAGCATCGTAACTGCTTTGTGCCAAACAAAGACCTGTAAATAAAACAATAAGAATGAGTGATATTTTTGTTTTCATTTTTTAATCCGGTTTATTGAGATTCATTTATTTTAACTGGAACAGCCGCCGGAGCCAAGTTTTGACTCAGAGCTATTTTTTGACCTTCGTAGCTTGTTAAGAAGGTTGTAAACCCTGAAGCCGGGCTCATTCCGTATTCATGAAGAAAAATGTATACTGTCTGCTTCAAGGGATAATATTCTTTTAATACAAATCCCGGGTGAGGTGTAAAATAACTAACATTAAGCCCGGCGTTTGATGCCTGTTTACTTTGATTTTTTAATTGACCAACCTGAACAAAATGGATTAATGAAGAATCCTGAACCTGGTTAAAGCTTACTATGCCGAGAACATCATTGAATTTTTCAACCTTGCTTACCACTTCCGAATCGTTCTTCACTATCTGCGCATTCTTTGGATCTTGACCGTTGAGCAATTCATCTTTAATATAGCTGTAAGTGCTTGTAGTATTGCCAGGGATTATAAAATTATAATTACTTGAATTTCCCAACAGTGCATCCTTTATCTCGTCAACTCTTATATTTTCGGTCGTATTCTTTTTAGAACCAATTATTGCAATTGCATTATAGCAAAACTTAAATCTCTTTATGTCTAAATTCAGGCTGTCAATAAAATGGGATTCTTTCCGGTTGAAGTACTGTGTGCTTACGACCATTTTAACTTTACCGTTAAGCAAGTCTATTATTCCCTGCAGCGGATCAACTTCCTTAATTGTTAATTTAGCCTGCACGTAAAGAGAATCAAAAACGTTTTTTTCTTTTTTGATTACAGGGAAAACTGCTCGATCGACATCTACAACCACGGCGCCTTTTGTGGGTGTAACGTTGCTCTGCTGGCATCCGGCAAAAGCAAGAAAGCATGCGATCAGTATGCTTTCACAATATATCTTAAGCGAAATAGCGCCGATAATCTTATACATAAATTTAAATTTCTCTCGTCTGGTTTTTCTTGAAGTACGTCATTAAAAATCTAAACACGCCGTAAAGTACCAGGACAATTCCTACCATTATTCTAAATTGTGCCGGTAAACCCCGGTTCATCAGGTATCCCGATAGGATTGCAACTCCTAAGAATACGAACAAAATTGAAATGGCATAAGCGAAGTACTTCATTATATTCATATAGACTTACTATTGGATAGAGTGTTGATAGAAAAAATTCCGTTTTTCATTTCATATCTCCTTTTTGAATTTTACCGCCGCACGGAATAATGAATTTCGTGCGGCGGTAAATGAAACATGTTCCTTCATTTAGTCCAACAGTTAGTAATTCAAATAAATTACTGGTTAAGCTTAAACTTGAATGGAACAACAACCCAAACCATAACCGGCGCTTTATGCTGAATAGCAGGTGTGAAAACGAATTTCATCGCCGCATCAATTGCCGGCTGGTTAAATACTTCGGAGTCGCTTTTTATAACGACTGCCTTCAAAGACTTACCTTCTTTACTAACAAGGATCTTGACATATACGGTACCTTCAACTCCGGCTCTTTTTGCAAGCTCGGGGTAAACCGGTACTGCAGAAACAACTACTTGAGGCATCTTTTCTACAGGTATAAATTCATTTATACCGGGAGTTTCATCCTGTTTAGGCGGTTCTACTTTCAGATCCTGTGTTATCTTTACGTTGCCGCCCGATCCTTCGCCGATCGGCGCAGCAATTTTATTCATTTCCTGCTGCGAGGCAAAGGTCTGCTCTTTAGGCGCTTCTGCATCTGGAACCGGTGTCGGAATGCCGACGTTGGGTTTGATTGTAGGCGCTTGAACGGCAAGCTGCTGAGCTACATTTTGATCCAAAGAAGGCGGCGGACCCAGCTCGCTGTACTTCAATATTCTTACGGTAGCTATATTGTTTTCATCGTCCTTGTTGATAGCCTGGATGAAAATATATACGCCGATAAGAAGCATATGGATAAGCACTGCGATAGTCAATCCAATGCCGTAATATTTTTGATACAGCCTCTTAAGCTCGAAGGCTCCGTACTGTTGTTCCTGCCCTTCGGTAGGTAAGTTTGCTGCCATAGTGTTATCGTTCAACTTAAATCCTCCTTTCAAGATGTAGCTTTCGATAAGAACTTCTTATCGGTATCTGTTAAAGGTGCAATTGAGAAACGATTTTCTTCTGCAAGGTTTAGTTTATCTATTACGTCAACCATCATATGATATTTTGCTTTGCGATCGAACTTAAGCAAAATGACAAGCTTAGAATTCTGCGTGCCCTTTTGCTTTATAAATTGTTCCAAAGCGGTCATATCTATAGGATGCGGAGACTTTTCTGTGCCAACTGCATAAAAGATTTTATCGTTTTCGTCAACATACAACGTCATTAAATTTGACTCGGCAATATCAACTTTTGTTTCATTGTTTGGAGGTAAGTTGATTTCCATAGTCTGTTGTTTTCTCATTACGGTTGTCAGCATGAAGAAAGTCAGCAGCAGGAATGCAACGTCAACCATTGGAGTCATATCCAATCTAACGCCCATTCTGCGCTTGGCATGTTTCTTTTTATGCCTTCCTCTTCCTCCGCTGCCACCGCCGAGATCTACTCCAGCCATTGTTTAATTCCTCTCTCTATTTCTTGGTTTTATCTATAATCAGATTAGTTATCATAGCGAATTTTGTTATCATAGTCTTTTGAAGAATATTCATGACATCTTCCACAGCCCCGTAGTCGGCATCTTCATCGCCTTTGACTACAGTCCTAAGCCCCGGATTAGCAATACGTGCTTGTATAAGAAGGTCACCCAGATTGGTCAAATTAACTTGGACTTCCTTTTTAAATTTTGCTTTTTCGCCGAATAACCGAGCCATCAGGTTCTGTTGATCTACACCCATATAAATGTTTCCCTGCTTGTTGATATAAATTGTCATTATATCCGAGCTCGGCAGTTTAAAGTCCGAGTGAGAAGAAGGTACTTCAATCTTTACTTCCTCAGGCGGGCTGAATTGTGTAGTCAACATAAAAAATGTGAGAAGCAAAAAAGCCACATCCACCATCGGGGTCATGTCTAACCTGACATTTATTCTTCTCTTTTTAATTCTTGGCATTTTTAAGCCTCACATTATTTCGTTTTAAGAATTTGGATTACGTTGTAGCTGGCTTCATCAACTGAGTAGGTAAAAGCATCGACTTTATTAACGAAAAAGTTATAAGCAACGATACCCATAATAGCCGTAATTAAACCGCCGGCAGTATTTATAAGAGCCTCTGAAATACCGATAGCGAGCTGAATAGCATCAGGTGCACCGGCTCTTGCCATAGCTGAAAATGCTCTGATCATACCGATAACTGTTCCCAGAAGCCCAACCATTGTTGCAATTGAGGCAATAGTAGAAAGCACAATTAGATTTTTTTCAAGCATAGGAGTCTCAAGCATCATAGCCTCTTCGACTGCTCTCTGAACTTCGGTAAGCTGTTTTTCTGCCTCAACATTTTTACTCTTTTCTCTTAATTCTTTATAACGCGAAAGAGAAGCCTTAATAACGTTGGCAACAGAACCTCTTTGTTTGTCGCAAAGTTCGATAGCGCCATCATAGTCACTATTATCTAATGATACAATAACATCCTTAAAGAAAGCTGCTACAGTTCTTTTCCCGCCTGCTTTTTTCAGTGAAAAAATTCTTTCGAAAATTATAGCTACGTCCATAATTGAAAGCATGATTAGCAAAACAACAAGGGGACCGCCGGTGTAGATTGTTCCCAGTAAGTTACCAGCCAGAGGTTGCTCGCGACCTACGCCGTCAGCAAAGTTTGCCGGGTTTCCAAAGATTTGAGTGTAAATAGCTAATGCTATTCCAAATGCAACTATCGTAAGGATAGTGATGAACACAGATTGTTTCATGGGTTGTATATCTCCATCTTTTGATTTTTATTAAAACTATTAATTAGTTATTTATTGGTTAACGTTGTTAAAGGTTCAAACAACGTGCCGCAATATTATTTATTTTTTAGCTCAGATAAAAGAGCTTTTTGCTTTTGTTTTAAAAAAAATTGATTTTTTTTGCCGGCATTTTAATGCCTTTTTATATCATATTTCAAATTGAAATCGAATATTTTAACTCCTTTAATTTTAATATTCATTATGATTTCAAATTGAAATCGAACGGGAATGATTTTTTTCGATTTGAAATGAGCTTCAATTGCTAAATTGTTGGATAGTTAAATTGACTGAGGCAATTTAGAAGTCTATCAATTTAACGATCAAATTTTTAGTTCCTTTCTTTTTCGCCAGAGAGTAGTAATAGAGATGCCGAGTATCTGCGCGGCATCTTTCGGGTTGGGGTGAGTTTTTAATATCTCTTTGATGTAGTCTTTTTCAACTTCGTTTAGGGATGGTAAATAATTATTTGCCGGCATTTCGGAACCCTGATAAATTTCTGCCGGAAAATAATCGGGTTTGATAATTTTATCCTTAGCCAGCACAATAGCGCGGTTAATTACATTTTCAAGCTCCCGTATATTGCCGGGCCAGGAGTATTCGCTTAATAATTTTAACGCCTCCGGCGAAAGAGCGATATGGCTGCCTGGAGAATATTTGTTGATGAAATGCTCGGATAAATACGGGATATCTTCCTTCCGGTCTCTTAATGGGGGAAGTTTTATTCTTACGCCGCTAAGCCTGTAGTAAAAATCTTCTCGCAAATCGCCTGACTTAATGTCGTCGTCAATATTCCTGTTTGTAGCGCTGATTATTCTCACATTAATTTTCCGAGTTATGCTTTCACCTACACGCTCAAATTCCATGCTCTGCAGAAAGCGGAGAAGCTTTACCTGCATCGGCTTTGATATCTCACCGACCTCATCGAGGAACACCGTCCCCTGGTCTCCCATTTCAAATCTGCCTATCCTGTCTTTTACTGCGCCGGTAAAAGATCCTTTCACATGTCCGAATATTTCGCTTTCAAATAAGCTTTCAGGTATTGCGGCGCAATTAACCGGAACAAAGGGATTTGTTTTCCTTTTGCTGTTCAAGTGTATGTACCTGGCAAGGATTTCTTTTCCGGTTCCGCTTTCGCCTTCAATTAAGGCGGGGAGATCGCTGTCCGCAATGTCCTTACAAAGTTTAAGTATTTCACGCATCTGGAAATTGTTTGAAATAATTTCACCGTTGCCGTTGTTGTCTTCTACTTCGGCTCTCAGTCCTTTTAATTCTTTAAGAAGGATGTGGTGCTCAAATACTCTATCTGTAAGATGAATAAATTCCTTGTGTGTAAACGGCTTGGTGATGTAATCGTAGGCGCCTCCTTTAATGGCTTCTACGGCAGTCTCTATAGTGCCGTGCGCAGTCATTAAAACTGAGGTCGTGTCCGGTGAAATCTTTTTAAGCTCTGCAAGAGTTTGAAGCCCGTCCATCGGTTCCATCTTTAAATCGATAAAGGCAATGTCAAAATAGATTTCCTGCGCTCTCTTTAAAGCTTCAACAGGGTGACTAAATACTTCCGGAAGAAAGCTCTGCGAGCTTAAAGACAGCTCAATCATCTTCAGGATGTTTATTTCATCGTCAATTACAAGTATTCGTCCCTTATTCATTTTGTTGGATCGGTATTGTTATTTCAAATTTACTTCCTTGCCCCTGCTTACTCCACACGTTTATAGTGCCGTGGTGCATCTCAATTATTTCTTTAGCTATTGTCAGTCCTAAGCCGACACTACCGGGCTTACTTCCGCTTACCTGGACAAACTTATCGAATATCTTATCAAGGTATTCCGGGCTTATGCCTTTCCCTGTGTCCGTAATAGAAATTAATACATCGGAATGTTTTACTTC
>JAJYIL010000102.1 GCA_021790055.1 Bacteroidota bacterium | reverse complement strand
CGATGCCAAAATAAACATCGAAAAGACATAAGAAATTAAATTATAAAGCAGGCTGTGGTTGATATTCGAACTTTCAGCCTTAGAGATCAATCCGCCGAGAATGACGCTGGAAAAGGTAAACAGAAAAAAAATAAGAGCGTCAATTATTCCCACGTTCATTACAAGTGCTAGAGGGTCAACGTTTTTCGAATGGATTAAATCCAGCAAATAGAAATAAAGCGAAACGAAAGTTAAGCCTACAAGCAATTCATTTATAATAATCCAGAAAAGTGAATCTGCAGAATAAAAAAATATTCTGAACAGGAAAAGCACTGCTGCCAATCCGAGGAAAGTCTGGAATTTAAGGTTTGACTTTAATTCCACGCCATTTATTTTCAAGAAATTCAGCCTATGCAATTCAAACCATTTTTATCTTTTCATTCGGCGGTTAAATTACGGCAAAATTTAGTATTTGTAAAGCATAGTTGGGATAGGCGGAATATTTTTAGGATGGACGAAAGCGAGGCAGGAGGTATAAAAGCATAATAAAGTTATAATGGTATATGGTTCTGCATTTTATACCATATACCCGTATACCACCTACCATTAAATCTCAAAAGGCTTTTTCTTCTCTGGCTGTATTTGCGGCATAGACTTGCGGAGCTCTTTCTGCATCTGCTCCATCTCTTTTTCGAACTGCTGCATTTGCATTCTGAATTGCTGCATTTGTTCGCGCAGGTCACTATCCCGTGAACTGTTTGTAGAGTCATGCATAAAATACCTGAATATAGAAGCTAAAGAATCCGGGTTGAAGCCGTAATTAAAATTACCGAACCTCTTTTGCAGTAAAGTATCAAGCTTATGGTTTTTATCGGTAAAAGAGGAATCAAACTCGAATGCTCTAAAGTTGAGCTTCATTCCCTTGGTTGAATCGTTATAAAAATATTTATAGCTGTAGTTCTTGCCTTTGGGATGCGCAGGGAACTTAAAATAGAAATCCCGCAGATGGGTTGTAAGGCTGTCTATATTTCCATCAAGCGCATCCATATCCGGTATATTTATTCTAGGAACTACGACCTCGGGGATATGGACACGGCACATATTGCTGTCAATAACTACGTTGAAGTCTCTTTCCCAAGAAGAATCCTTTTTCAGTTTGGTAAGATTGTTTCCAAAGTGAACGTTAAAATTACCAAACTGCTTTTCGAACTGCTGCATGTTCTTCTGCATTGCTTCGGACCATTGCTGCATTTCCCTATTAAACTCTTCCTGGTTGAAGACATACTTGTCGGAAAAGATGGAGTCCGGTGTAAGGAAAATATACTTGTTGGTGTTTACAGCTTTAACAGCATGAACCATTCTATTCAAATCTCTTTCATTATATTCGCCGGTAAATTCATGCGGGAATATATTCCGAAGCTTCCTCTTGCTTACCTTAGCCGCAAATGAAATTAGATCGGCAGTAAGAGCCTTGTTATAATTCCAGATGTTCGGATTTATAGCAACCGTATTCTTATCGTTGACCAGCACCTGGGAAGCAAGCTCTTTCTTATACGAAGAGAGAATCGAATCCATCTGTCTTTTTTGATCAGTGTTAAGCTCAAGATCCCTTTCAAACTTCTCCAGGTTATTTTCATTATCAGCTATGCCGCCGCTCTTTATTTCGAAGAACTGCTTGCCGTTTTTATCCGAGCCGAACTGCAGGCACTGCTTCTTCTGCTTGTCAAGAGGCAGCTGATGGTAAAGCGCAAAGTTGAAAATGTCTTCGTTATTTAGGTTTGCAGTAAACAACAGAGGCTTCAAGTTCTCTTTATAAAAGGCAGCTATGTTGGATTTCTGCTGCTCAACAACCCTGTCCACTATCTGAGGGTTGTATTTCAGTATAACCATCAATAAAAATGAAGCCGCAACTATACCGATAACCGGAGAATATCTTCTAATTTTCTTATGCCACGGCGTTTTAATTCTTAATGCGGCGGCAAGGCGTGTTTCAAAAAAAGGATTTTCCTCAACCGGCTTTTGGGATGAGGCAGTCAGTATTTTTATGCGTTTCAATTCATTAAGCTTTTCCTGAAGCTCTTTAGAGAACTTTAACTCATCCTGCAGCTTTTTGACTTCTTCGTCGGAAAGCTCGTTATCTATGTATGCGGATAAACGCTCATATTTATTGTAGAAACTTTTCATCATAATAGCTCCTGTTTGTAAGGCTTTAAAAGCTCTTTCAAACCTTCTCTCGCTCTAAATATCCTCGATTTAACTGTTCCAATTTCGCATTGTATAGACTCCGAAATTTCCTGGTAACTTAATCCTTCAATATCTTTAAGAAGAAGCGGCACCCGGAGCTTATCCGGCAGCTTTGCAATCGCGCTATGAACAATTTCTTTAATGTCTGAATTTTCGGGCGGCGCCTCATAGCCGAGCTCTTCTTCCGATTCTTTTATCGGTGAGAATATCTGCCTGATCTTTATTTTCCTTAAATGATCTTTGCATTTATTAACCGTTATTCTGTAAAGCCACGTTGTAAACTGCGATTCAAACCGGAAGCTTCCCAGGTTTTTATAAACTGTTAGAAAGACTTCCTGGGCAATATCATCAACCAGGTCGTGGTTGTTCAAGGTAAGGTAAATTATATTCCTAACCTTTTCCTTGTGCCGTTGTACAAGTACTCTGAAAGTAGATTCATCGCCTTCGATAAATCTTTTAATCAGGGAAAAATCGTCATCTAAATTTAATATCTGGGGTAAAGGCAATTTTTCATTCTTCTTTTTATTTTTCATGGTTTTAGACGGAGATTTTCTTTCTTTGTTCCCTAAAATTTAATAAGAATTTAGCACAAATGTTCTTGCAAAAATAACTGCGTCTAATTAAATTAGAAACAAAATTTTAGGAGTTATTCATGAAGTTAAAGTATCACGAACAATACAACGCCGTCGTCATTGAACTTAAAGGTAATGTAATGGGAGGTGACGATACAAAAGAATTTAATGAGCTGCTTCACAAGCTGCTGGATGAAGGAAAGAAAAACATAATAGTCGACCTCTCTGAAGTAAAATTTATGAACAGCTCCGGCTTAGGTATGCTAATTGGGGGCTTGACGACCATAAAGAAGGGCGATGGATTTATGAAGCTTGCTAGAACCACAGATAAGATTGAAAGCCTGCTTGTAATTACAAAGCTCAGCCAGATTTTTGATTCATACGAAACAGTAGAGGAAGCGGTTAAAAGCTTCGGCAACTAAAATTATTCGATAAGGATTTTTATTCTGAAAACTCCGGGTTTCCGAATTCGGAGTTTTTATTTTGTTAAGAATAAGATTATAAGAGATAACTTGTATAGGAAAACGAAATGAGTGTAACGGTTCTTGTTGGCAGTCAATGGGGGGACGAAGGCAAAGGAAAAATAGTTGACATTTTAAGTAAACACTACGACATCGTAACACGCTACCAGGGAGGCGCAAACGCAGGGCATACGGTGTCGATTAACAATAAGCAGTTTATCCTGCATCTAATTCCCTCAGGCATTTTGAGAGAGAAAGTAATTTGTGTAATCGGCAACGGAGTTGTAATAGACCCTACCGCTCTGATCGAAGAAATAAATCTTCTCGAAAAGAACGACATAAAAGTTGACGGAAGATTGTACATCAGCCATAATGCTCATCTAATTATGCCGTACCACAAGCTGCTCGATTCAATAAACGAAAGCGGCGAGAATAAGATCGGCACTACCGGGCGCGGCATTGGTCCATGCTACATTGATAAGTATGCAAGGAAAGGAATCAAGATTGTCGATCTTCTAAACAGGAAATTGCTTGAAGAAAAGATTAGAGAAAATCTTAAAGAGAAGAATAATCTGTTGAAGAAGGTTTACGGACACGAAGAGCTTGACGTAGATGAAATTATAAAGCAGTACGTCGAGTTTGATAAACTTATAGACAAGTATATCAAAGATGTGCCGGCTTATTTGAATGGCGCGATAAGCGAAGGCAAGTCGATTCTGCTTGAAGGAGCTCAAGGAGCTTTACTGGATGTGGACCACGGAACATACCCTTATGTAACTTCATCAAGCCCGACCTCAGGCGGCGCTTGTACAGGTACCGGGATACCTCCGACTAAGATTGATTCCGTCTACGGCATAGTGAAGGCTTATACAACCCGCGTAGGCTATGGACCCTTCCCTACCGAACTATTGAATGATGATGGCGAACTATTAAGAAAAATCGGCGCCGAGTATGGTGCAACAACAGGCAGACCGCGCAGATGCGGCTGGTTCGACGCCTTTCTTGTAGGCTATTCTGCAATGATAAACGGAATCGATTCTGTTGCAGTTACAAAGCTGGATGTGCTAAGCAAGTTTGACGAAGTAAAAGTATGCATAGGCTATGAACTGGACGGAAGATCTCTAAAATCATTTCCAACAGATGTTGAACGCCTAAGCAAGGTAAAGCCGGTATATGAAACATTACCCGGCTGGAAAAAGGAAATCTCAGGCTGCCTGTCTTATTCGGATCTTCCCAAAGAGACAAAAGATTATTTGAAATTTATTTCAGAAACATCCGGCATCGAGCTAAAGATTATTTCGGTAGGTCCAAACCGCAATCAAACTTTTTTTGTGAACTAATATGAAAATGTCCGGTGGACCGGCATCCATCAACATAAAAATTACTCTCCTGGTTATTGCAATAGTGATTGCTGGCGGGACGTTATATTACACTCAGATGCTCGTCCAGCAGCTACAAGTCAAAGAGAGGCAGATAGTTCAGCTTTACGCAAAAGGAATTGAATATGTAGCCAATACATCAAGAACCGACGCCGACATAACCTTCCTGTTTGAAAATATTCTTAAGCCGATTGACTTCCCGTTAATCAATACCGGACCGGATAATAAAATTGCAATAGTAAATAAGTACGATATTAAGGATGTCCGTAATATAAATTATGATACTTCCCTTTCTGCTGCTCAGCTCGAAAATTTCTTTGAAACTAAAGCTGAGGAGATGGATAAGGTACATCACCCGATAAACGTAACATATAAGGATTCGGTTGTTCTGCAAAGAATTCACTACGGCGATTCAGATTTGATAGTTCAGCTTAAATACTATCCTTACCTTCAGATAGTGATAGCAGCGCTATTTATAATCCTAGGATACATCGGATTCAGCAATATCAAAAAGAATGAGCAGAGCAACATCTGGGTCGGTATGGCAAAGGAAACTGCTCACCAGTTCGGAACGCCTATTTCCAGCCTAATGGGCTGGCTCGAAATGCTAAAGATAAGCTACAAAGATCCCGACAAAGTGCTCGATATTTCCGAAGAGATAGACAACGACGTTGAGAAGCTTAATAAAATCACTTACCGGTTTTCAAAAATAGGGGCTACGCCGGAATTAACGGAACAATCTGTCTATGAAGTAGTTAAGAAGGTAGTTGACTATTTTCAAAGGAGACTTCCTCAATCTGGAAGAAACGTCGACCTGACAATTACCGGCGATAAAGCCGTATGTGCAGAGCTTAATGTTGAATTATTTGAATGGGTGATTGAAAACCTGATTAAGAACGCTCTCGACGCAATTGAGAACAAGGAAGGGAAAATAAATTTTGATATTAAAGCGATGCGGCATCATGTTGAAATTGAGGCAATAGACAACGGTAAAGGAATTGAAATGAAGAGGCGTAAAGATATATTCCGCCCCGGCTACAGCACTAAAAGAAGAGGATGGGGGCTTGGCTTAAGCCTATCAAAAAGAATTATAGAGACCTACCATGAAGGAAAAATATTTGTTAAGACATCCGCACCGGGCGAAGGTACGATCTTCAAAATAATCTTAAAGAAAGCTTAACTCATTTCAAGCATCCTTTCAATCGGACGCAGCGCTCTTTTAATAATATCTTCCGAGAGAATAATTTCAGGCTTCCTATCCCTCATGCAAAGATAAAGCTTTTCCATCGTGTTCAGCCTCATAAACGGGCATTCGTTGCAGTTGCAATTCTTATCCGGAGGAGCTGCAATAAAGGCTTTTTGCGGCGCAATTTTTTCCATCTGATGAATTATGCCAGGCTCGGTAGCAACAATATATCTTGAAGAATTATCTGATAGGATAAAGCTGAGCAGCTTGCTGGTTGAGCCGACAAACTCAGCGTGGCTAAGAAGCGCATCTTCACATTCGGGGTGCGCAATAATTTTCGCATCCGGATATTGCACCTTCAAATCAATAATCTTTCTTTCGCTGAAGGTCTCATGAACAATGCAAGAGCCATCCCATAAGAGCATTTTTCTTCCCGTCTTCTTCATTAAATATTTTCCGAGGTTTCTATCCGGGGAAAATAAAACCGGCTTATCTTCAGGTATCTGGTTGATAATTTTTTCAGCATTGCTTGAAGTGCATATAATATCGCTAAGAGCTTTTACTTCGGCGGTACAATTTATATACGTAATCGCTACATGATCCGGATGCCGTTCTCTGAACGCCTTGAACAAGGGCGCCGGGCAGCTATCCGCAAGTGAACAGCCCGCATCAAGATCGGGTAAGAGTACAAGCTTGTCCGGGTTTAATATCTTGGCAGTTTCAGCCATGAAATGAACGCCTGCAAATACAATTACATCTGCATCGGTCGACCTGGCTTTTCTCGCAAGTTCCAGGCTGTCGCCGACAAAATCCGCAAGATCCTGTATTTCCGATTCCTGGTAATAATGGGCTAAGATTACTGCGTTCAAATCTTTTTTAAGTAGCTTTATCTCTCCCTCAATATCAATATCTAATTGAAGATCATTCATTTTCATAAACTCCGGTAATTTTATACGCGGCAAATTTAATAATTATTTTTGAATTGCTATGTCTCATACTAAACACAAATAAGCACAAATTCCTAAAAGAAGCCACCGACTGTTTACGGTTATCATCATTTCGGTTAAAAATGAAACTGGCATACGAGTTGAAGTTTATAATCTGAAATAGAAAATAGTTTTAAGCATAATCCTTCACAATTGCTGGCAGGTCATTCACATACCTGCCAGTCCTCCTTTTAAAGCAAAAATAAAAACTGCCGGTGGAAAAAACGTAATGCCTTAGGTAATTATTACCTGTAAAAATCTTCCTTTACTACACAAAACCTTCAAAAAGAAGCGAAAAGCAAAATATTTTCCTGGCATGTCAGTTGATAAGCTTAGTGTGAAAATAGAAAATAGTTTTAAGCATAACATCCCTCCTACAAGAATGTCACTCTAACTGCCGGATTATCCCTCAATCCGGCAGTCCTCTTTTAAAGCGTTTATTCTAATTGAATCTGAAAAAAACTACAGTTTTTGTGGTTAATATTAAGCTATTGATTAGTATTGTAATTAACGGATCTTACGCACAATTCATTTTGGGAGTAATGGAGTGTTGGAGTAATTTACCGAATCGCATTACTCCTCTTTACCAGCATTCCAAGGATTTGGGTAAAGCGAGTTATTAAACCCAAATTTTCCATTAGGAAAATTTGCCCTTCGGGCCGCCAAGCTCTAACATAAATTTATAAAACTATTTATAAGACTAAACCTTAATTTGCAAATAAATGTAATTCATACTTTTGCTTGGCGGTGCTAACCCCGCTTAAAATTTTTTAATAAAAAATTTTATAGGCGGCTTTCGGCAAAAAATTTATCCCTAATGAATTTTGTGGGTTAAATAATCTTTTCCATTTGAAAAAGCGATTTGAAAATCTCCTTCTTCCCTGCTTCTGCATCCAGAATTATTTTGCCTATGCCTGATAAAAGAACATACTTGATCCGCTCATTCCTATTCTTTTTATCATGGAGCATAATGTTAAACAAATCTTCCTTATCTAATCCCCTCAGCTTCTTAGGGATTTTAATTTTAAGAGGTAGGGTAAGCAAATCTGTAAGAGTATTTGAATCAAGAAGTCCAATATTATTCGAAAGAAATAACGCCGCAATAATTCCGGCGCCTACAGCTTCGCCGTGCTTTATCCTAAAGCTTAATTTTGTTTCAAACGCATGGGCAAATGTATGCCCGAGGTTCAATATCTTTCTTAATCCGGCTTCTTTTTCATCATGTGAAACGACTGAAGCCTTTATCGCGACAGAATCATAAATTAATTTTTGAAGGACTTCAACGTCATAATCATAAATCCTATTGTAATTACCTGCCGCAAAAGCAAAAAACTTTTCATCTGCAAGGAAGGCATACTTAACTATCTCACCAAAGCCTGAGGTCAATTCCGGTTTGGGCAGAGTCTTAAGCAGATCAGTATCAATTAGAACGAACGCGGGCTGATAGAATGCGCCTATCATATTTTTTTTCTTTTCGAAATTGATACCTGTCTTTCCTCCGATTGAGCTGTCGACAGCGGCAAGCAAAGTAGTTGGAATATGGATCAATTGAACTCCACGCATAAAGGAAGCGGCAGCAAAGCCGGCAAGGTCGCCGGTTACTCCCCCGCCAATAGCAACAATCGTTGAATCCCTTCCATAATTATTCCTCAGCAGGAAAGAATATATCCGATTAAGCTCAATGTAGGATTTGGATTTTTCTCCAGGAGAGAGGTGATAAAAATTTATCTTTTTACCTCTTGAAGAGATACACCTTTTAATTTTATCCGGTTGTACCTTTTCTACATTTTTGTCTATAATGAACAACAAATTTTTGTTAAAGCTGTACCTTTGCAGAAGCCGTTCAAATTGATTTAAGATTCCGCTTCCTATAAAGATTGGATATGAATTTTCTTTTAGTGATACTT
>JAJYIL010000101.1 GCA_021790055.1 Bacteroidota bacterium | reverse complement strand
TATAAAGAATCAAACCGGAGAATGGATGGACAAATTATCTTCCACTCCTGAAATGCGCGAGGCAATGTTGGTTATGATTCTTGATAAAGCAAAGGGAGACGATAAAGAAATAGCTAAGCTTGGAAAAACAATTCTGGGGTATCCCGTAATGAATTCTGCAATCGCAGCAATGTCCAAAGGGAAACGCGTTGATTATATAAATGCCGAGCCCCGCGGTGTTATGGGCGACAGTGCAAAGTCAAACAAAATGTTAGACTTAAAATCTATACCTATGCATCAGAATAAATAATATTAGAATAAGAAATTATGATTGAACCTAAGGTGTTTTATAGGAAATTAGATTCATTGCTTAGCCAGATAAACGAAGTAAAATCCGGAGCCAACTTTCTTTTTTCAATTGTCAACGAGCTTGGGAAGATATTCGGAAGCGATCTCCGAATAGGAGGGGGACGTATCTATGAAAAGGATACCACCGAATATGTACTAATATCCCCGCTGTCGGGCTTAGAGAATGTAGATATTGAAACGAATCTTGCATTGAAGTCAAAAGCGGTTCAAGCTATAATGAGTAATAAAACATATATATTTGACGATAAAGGATTCGACGTTGGTAATAAAGATGTTCGGCAAAAAAATTATGCAATTCCAGCCGCCATAACAGTTCACAATCAGGATCATACATGGATATTAATCTTCGAATTAAGAAACGGCTGGGTTCGCGAAGAAATTGAATTTTGTCTTAATGCCATAAGAGCTGTAATAAATTACAGGCTTTTATCCGAAACGATAAAAAATGAATACGAACAAGCTTACCAGATACAAAAAAGCTTACTGCCAACATCTTCACCGGTAATTGACGGTTACCAAATTGCCGGTAATTCGCGCCAGGCAGAGCTTGTCGGCGGCGACATTTTTGATTATTATAAATTCAACGAAAAAGAATTTGGATTTTGTATTGGGGACGCGAGCGGACACGGATTACCGGCTGCAATACTGGCACGTGATGCGATTATTGGGCTTAGAATGGGGCTTGAAAATGATATAAAGATGCTGCAAACATTAAAGAAATTAAATAAAGTAATATTTCAAAGTGTTTACTCAACCAGATTTATTTCCCTATTTTATGCCGAGATGGAATTAAACGGTAATTTATATTATATAAATGCGGGTCATCCTTCACCTATTTTAATATACAACAACGAGATTACCGAACTTGAATCAACGGGTCTTGTATTCGGCGCATTTCTAGACATTGACTTGCGCAGGTCGTATGTAAAGATTTATCCGGGCGGTGTACTTGTGATGTTCAGCGATGGGATTGTGGAAAGGCAAAATGCTGCCGGAGAAGAATTTGGTTTAGAGCGCTTAAAAGAAGTTGTTGCTAAAAATAAAAACATGGCTGTGGAGGAGATACTAAACTCAATTTTTAAATCTGCAAATGAATTTGGAAATGGGGATAAATGGAAAGACGATGCTACTGTAGTAGTAATTAAAAGAATTAAATAAAATTTATCTCAGGCTGCTTATACTCCGGTTTATCATTCAAAAGGATTAATCCCTTTTTCATCCGTTGGAGCCATTTATAGTTGGGGACAATTTATTTAATTTATTTAAGTTAAAATTGATTGGCTGCATCAGGATCATTTAGCGGTAATCCTCTTCCCAATTCATTGCAATAAAATCTAATCTAACAACAGGTCAAAATATGAGCCGTAAACTTCAAGTAGGAATTATAGATCTTGTATCAAAGAAGCCTAATAAAAAGTTATTTGCACGCATAATGAACGCGAACTTTGCGAGCATAATGCCGCAAGTTATAGGCGTATGGTGTGAAGAAGAAGGTCACAACGTATCATATGTATGTTATACCGGTAAAGAAGACTTGATGACAGAGCTGCCTCAAAATGCCGATATAATATTTATCGGTGCATTTACGGAATCTGCACAGACAGCTTATGCTTTAAGCAATCTTTTGCGTTCACGCGGAGCCGTTACCGTACTTGGTGGTCCACATGCACGATGTTATCCCGAGGATGCAGTTAAATATTTTGATTACGTAGTCGGCTTTACAGATAAAAAAATTATTAATTTAATTTTATATGACTGTGCATCCCACCGTCCGGTCGGTTTACATCTTGCAGCACAAAGGCAGCCTGTGCAGCTTCCTGGGGTAAAGGAGCGGTGGAAGTTTATTGAGCCGACTCTCAAAAAAGCTCCGCTTATAAAATTGGTTCCTATGCTCGGCAGCCTGGGCTGCCCATACACATGCAGCTTCTGCATTGATTCGACCGTTGCCTATCAACCGCTGGACTTTGAAGTTATGAAGGAGGATTTACGCTTCCTTCTAACAAAATTCAAGCGTCCCCTTGTTGGCTGGCACGATCCTAACTTCGGAATACGGTTTAACGAATATATGGATGCAATTGAGGAGGTTGTCCCCGAAAATAGTATAGACTTTATTGCCGAAAGCAGTTTATCAATACTTTCGGAGCCGCATGTAAAAAGACTTAAAAGGAATGGCTTCGGCGCTTTACTGCCGGGCATAGAATCATGGTTCGACCTCGGGAACAAATCAAAAACCGGAAGCCTTACCGGGATAGATAAGGTAAAGCATATTGCGGATCAGATTAACATGATATTAAGGTACATTCCCTATGTTCAAACTAATTTTGTTTTAGGACTTGATTCGGATAAAGGTGAAGAGCCGTTTGAGCTTACAAAAAAATTTGTCGATATGACTCCCGGTGCATTTCCGGGTTATTCTTTATTATCAGCATTTGGCAGAGCGGCGCCGCTCAATCTTGAATACCAGCAGTTAAACCGCATTATCCCGTTCCCGTTCCATTTCCTGGATAATAATCATGCAATGAATATTAAACCGAAGAATTATTCATGGCAGGAATTCTATTCACATGTAATTAATCTAGGCGAATATACATTTTCCTGGAAAGCTATTGTGAAGCGATTGATAGCTACGAATGCATTCATACCGCGGTGGATGAATGTCGTCCGCGCAGTTTCCGAAGAAGGCTTCGGAAGAATCTCATTCAACAAAACAATTTTAGATAACCTTAATTCGGATTTTCAATTCCGCGATTATTTTGAACAAGAAACGACAGAGCTCCCGCAGTTTTATCACGATATTATTAAAAATGAAATAGGTCCTTTGTGGCACTGGCTGCCGGATGGTGCTTTATTCCATGACCAGAATGCTTACTTAAATGCTCAAGAGGAGCGAATAGCTGTTTAAGAAAACATTTTTAATAATTAAATTTGACTATGAATATACTTTTAGTTTACCCCGAATATCCCGACACGTTCTGGAGCTTTAAACATGCACTTAAGTTTGTTTCTAAGAAAGCAAGCTTTCCGCCTTTAGGATTGTTAACCATTGCTTCATTGCTTCCGGCAGATTGGAATAAAAAGCTGGTGGATATGAATACAACAGAGCTGACAGACAAAGATATACTCTGGTCGGATTTTGTTTTTATCAGCGCAATGTCTGTTCAAAGCAAGTCTGCCGATGAAGTAATAAGCCGTTGTAGAATCATAAATAGAAAAATAGTTGCCGGCGGTCCGCATTTCACAAGCAGCTATGAGAATTATAACAATGTCGATTGTCTTGTCTTAAAAGAAGCTGAGATAACTTTACCTCAATTTATTGATGACGTAAACACCGGGAGCCTAAAGCATATTTATACTACAGATGATTGGGCTGACGTTACGACAACACCTCTCCCCGAATGGGACCTTATTTCAATAAATAAATATTCATCGATGAATCTTCAATACTCAAGAGGATGCCCCTTCGACTGTGACTTTTGCGATATAACTGTCCTTTACGGAAGAAAGCCGCGAACAAAAACCAAAGACCAGGTAATTGCCGAGCTTGATGAGCTTTACTTCAGCGGCTGGAAAGGTCCGGTTTTCTTTGTCGATGATAATTTTATCGGAAACAAATCAAAGCTGAAGAAAGAGATTCTTCCCGCCATTAAAGAGTGGATGGAAAAAAGAAAACATCCATTTTACTTTAACACGGAGGCTTCAATAAACCTTGCAGATGACGAAGAACTAATGCAGCTAATGGTTAACACAGGCTTTGAGGCTGTATTCATCGGCATCGAATCGCCTAACGAAGGCAGCCTGCTTGAATGCAATAAGAAACAAAATAGTAACCGTGATTTATTATTAAGCATAAAGAAGATACAGAATTTCGGTCTTGAAGTTCAGGGCGGGTTCATCGTAGGCTTTGATAACGACCCTGTTTCAATATTCGAAAGGCTTACCGAGTTCATCCAGGAGAGCGGAATTGTTACTGCAATGGTTGGGTTATTAAACGCGCCTAAAGGGACCAAGCTTGAGAAAAGATTGGAGAAAGAAGGCAGGATGCTTAATGATTTCTCCGGAAGCAATACCGACTTTTCAATTAACTTTGTTCCTAAAATGAATCCGGAAACATTACTTGACGGATATAAAAAAATCTTAAATACAATATACTCTCCCAAATATTATTACGAGCGTGTAATAGGATTCTTAAAAGACTTTGAGCCGAAGAAGAAAATATTCCATATCAATTTCAGTTATATAGAGGCGCTTGTAAAATCGATTTTCAAATTAGGCGTTGCCGGAAAGGAGAGGCTTTATTACTGGAAGCTTTTCTTCTGGTCGCTGTTTAGAAGACCAAGGTTATTTTCGCTGGCAATTCTTTTCGCTATTTACGGCTTTCACTTTAGAAAAGTATCGGACAGCTATTATATGTAGCAAAGACTTAGTCCGTTTTTCATCCTTTGCTTTATTGAACCGACTATTCTCAATTCATAGCTTTTTTTATGAAAAAAATCAGACTGTTATTGATAGAAGACAAACGGCTGCTGCACGATGGAATAATTTCAATGTTGAATAGCCGGAATGATACCCTTTCCCCGAAAAGATGCCTTCCAAGTGCTTCATTTAAAGTCAAGCAAACTTTAATACATAAGTATGAAGTGAAATATTACAGAAATAAAGGTGTTCAGCTACTTCAATCCTCCCTTTCATAAAAAAACATATGTGTTTATATGCCGGCATAAGCAAGCCCTTCTCTTAAATATGCGCCAGAATAAAAGCAGTTAAATATTTTTTTACTATTCTTACCCCCGAATCAATTTGCTCTAAGACTTTAGATGAGAATGGCTTTCAATCAAGAGCTCATCTTGCTGTTACAGATATTATCTAAATATATTGTAAAGATGACATGATAATTGGAATTGAAACTTCATCGCTTGGAATTAAGCATACAGGAACAAGCAGGTACCTGGCATGTCTTCTTGAACAATTGGGAAAGAGCTCCAACCGGATAGTAAAGTTCAATTCGGATGAGAGATTTAAAAGAAACGTCTTATCAGGAAAGATAAAAAAAGTCTGGTACAGAAATTATCTTTTAAGAGAAAAGATAAATATATCGAATGCCGACTGTGTAATCTTTCCTGACTATTATATGCCGGCAGGAATTAAGAAGAAATCTGCAATTGTTATTCATGATCTTTCCTTCATTTCACATCCGCAGTTTTATTCCAGGAAATTCGCTGCTTATTATAATTTTCAGATTAAGAGAACGCTTAAACAAAACCCGGTTATCGTTACCGTAAGCGAGTATTCAAAAAACAACATTGTTAATTATCTAAATGTAAGAGCGAAAGATGTTTTACTCGTACAGGGATATTCAAAACCGGATTTAAGAATTTATAATGAAACTATAAAGTTAAGCGACGATAGACCGTATCTTCTATACGTGGGGCATATAGAGCCGCGTAAGAATTTAAATTTCATGGTAGAAGGATTTTTAAAATGGAAAGAAAGAGCCGGATCAGATCTTAAATTGAAAATAATCGGGGAGCTGTGGATAGGCACGCCTTCCACGAAAGCTTTATTTAGAAATTACGCCGCTCATCCCGATATAGAATTTAAAGGATATGTAACCGAAGAGGAGCTTCAGGCATCTTACGGAAATGCAGCGGGCTTTATCCACACCAGCTTTGAAGAAGGATTCGGCTTCCCGGTGCTGGAAGCAATGAATTACAATTTACCGCTGCTGTGTTCCGAAAATATTGCGACGGCTGAAATATCCGGAAGGCATTCCATTAAAATTAATCCGTCAAACTTAGACAGCTACTGCGAAGGTCTGGAAAGATTAAATGAAATTATACTGCGCCAGAGGCGTATTAGCTATGAAGTAAATTATTCACCGGGAAAAACCATGCAACAAATAGAAGCTTTGCTCGATAAGCTAAAGAATATGGACAAGAAAATATATCAAATAAATATTCCTCCGGCGAAGAGCCATATTGGAGCGCTTGAAAAGACGCTGCTTTATGCAAGCTTATTTAATTGCGGAGTAAGCCAGAGTAAATTGCACCCGCAGGTATTTGATTTGAAACTCACTGAAACGGAATTAAAAAAGGCAATCAATGAATCGTCCTTAAAGGGAAACACAATTATTAAAAATGATTACCTTTTCTTAAACTGGAATGATAAAAGCTTCTATTCAAAAAAAGAAAAACAAATAAACAAAGAAAAAGCAGAGCGGCTATTACGTTTTCTTAACAAGCTTCCTTTCGTTTCCATGATAGCTTTCAGCGGGGGGACTTCCCACTACGGAATTCTAAACCATGACGATATAGACTTGTTCATAATTACAAAGCCGGATTCAGTCTATATAGTTTACCTAATTATTCATTTGTGTTCATTTATTATGAATGCAAGGAAAGATCTTTGTGCAAATTATTTGATTGATGAATCTAACCTAAATATTTCACATTCGTATGAATTCTTTACGGCTCACCAGATTATCACGCTCATTCCGTTCAAAAATCCGGGGATGTTGAATAGATTTTTGAAAGAGAACGATTGGGTAAAAGAATTCTTTCCAAACTTTATTGCAGGAAACACTGAAGCATCCCGGCAGCTATCAAAGAATTATTTATTGAAACCGTTAAACATAGCATTGCTGTTAATCTATAAACTCCGCTACCGTAAAAAGATAATTTCGTTAAGAAACAAAGGCTCATTAATATTGAAGCAGAACTGTTTAAAGCTTCATACTAACGATCATAGAGAAAAGATTATTTCGGAATTCCAGAAAAGAATACAGGCTTACTACGATAAGCAGGACGACAGCGGAGCTATACAAAATCAGGAACTGGTTGAGGTAAGTTGAGGCAGAGAGCATTGTGCATAACGAAGGCTTTCACTTTTGCGCTATACGTTTAACCGGACCTAAATTGAACGATAAAGAATTTGCTGGATTAAATTAAAGTACCCATGAAGATATTGCTCGGACAATCATACTTTAGAATCCTTGATGAAAAGGAACAGAAACGGAACATGCCGTATCCGCCTTTGGGCTCGCTGTATGCTGCAGCAATTCTAAAGGGACTGGGACACGAAGTTATATTTTATGACGCAATGCTTAGTGGTGGTGTGAACGATTTCATTTCAAAAATAAATTCCGAAAAGCCCGACATACTTGTTATCTATGATGACGAATTCAATTACTTAACTAAGATGTGTCTTTCCAAAATGAGAGACGCTGCAGTAGAATCAATTAAAACGGCAAAAAGATTTTTCGTTCCGGTTATAGTTTACAGCTCGGATGCAGCAGATTTTCCGGCAGAATATTTTAACGCTGGCTGCGACACAATAATTTACGGCGAGGGTGAAGAAACGTTAAAAGAATCGATAAAGGCGTTTGAAGAAAACTCTTTCTTTTTGAAGAGAGAAGGAATTGCCGGATTAAAATTTATAGAAAATGGTTCTATTCGTACAACTCAGAGCCGAATACTAATCGACGACCTGGATTTGCTGCCCGAACCGGATTATTCTTTTGTTGATATCGAAGTATACCGAAGTATCTGGCTCAGTCATCACGGATATTTTTCAATGAACATATCGACGACAAGAGGATGCCCGTATAGCTGCAATTGGTGCGCAAAGCCTCTTTACGGCAGAACATACTCATCGCGTTCACCTAAAAAAGTTGCGGAACAAATTAAAGAGTTGAAAGAAAAATATTCAGCCCAGCATTTATGGATTACCGACGACATATTCGGATTGAAGACGAATTGGATAAAAGAATTTTCAATTGAACTAAAAAAATTAAATATGCTCGTTCCATATAAATGTTTATCCAGACCCGACATTCTTCTTAAAGGAGATACATTAAATGATCTGAAAGAATCAGGCTGCAAAACAATATGGATTGGCGCAGAGTCAGGCAGCCAGAAAATATTGGATGCGATGGACAAAGGAATAACAGTCGAACAAATTTATAAAGCGGCAGAAGCTACGCAGAGATTAGGCATTGAAATAGCTTTTTTCATTCAATTTGGTTATTTGGGTGAGGGCTGGGAGGATATAAGGCTGACACGTAAAATGATAACTGATAATTTGCCAGCCGACATCGGCATTTCGGTATCTTATCCGCTGCCGGGAACAAAGTTTCATCAAAAAGTAAAGCAGCTAATGAAAGTTAAGACAAACTGGGTAGACTCAGATGACCTTGATTTAATGTATACCGGAACGTACAGCAGAAAGTTTTATAAACTGCTGCACCACCTTGTTCATTATGAATACAGGATGAAAAAAATAATGAAGAAGAATTTATGGAAGGGTATACCTAAGCTTATGATTTATACGATGAGACTTATTTTACTTAAACTTAGGATTGCTGCTTTCTTAACTTTTA
>JAJYIL010000100.1 GCA_021790055.1 Bacteroidota bacterium | reverse complement strand
TATTCAACACTGTAAATCCTTAATATGAAGGGATAAAAAGTAGCTGCAATAAGCAGTAAAGATAAAGTAGTAATCATTATTTTTGTCTTTAGGAAACCGTAACGATGCGGAAAGGAAGATATACCGTTCTTAAGATCGCCATCCACGTCTTCCATATCTTTTACAATTTCGCGGATAAAATTTATTAGGAAAGCAAATGCTGCCGGGATAACAGCATCTTTATAATTATTTACTGCTATACCACCGTATATAAAAGCAAACCCGGTTAGAATAGCTACCGTAAAGTTGCCTAATAAGATTATCTTTTTAAATTTATATGAATATAGAAAGAGCAGCATAAGTGCCGAGATATCGATTAGCAAGGCTTCAAAGCTTACACGGGACGCCGATGCCGCGGAAAGAATAATCAATATAATGTATAAGAGGAAAGCTTTCCTTAATGATATACCTCCGCTGGGAAGCGGACGCCCCGGGCGATTTATCCTATCTATTTCGACGTCAAAAATATCGTTTATAACATTGCCACCAGCCGCCGCTAAAGCGCCTGAGACAGCCGCATAAAAAATTATAAGTATTGGAACAGAGCCTGTCTTACAAATTACTGCGCCAACGACGATAGAAAAAAATGTTATTAAAAGATTTGCCGGTCGAATTATTTTATATACGGTAGAAATGCCGGTCATCTGCAAATAATCTTACATTATAATAATTGAAATAATCCGGTCTAAATATACTAAATTGTATGTATATTATTTCAGAACTGATTGACTATACCGAAATGTATCTTCCCCTGTGAGAATGAATCTCCTTTGGCTAAGGCAAAGCTAACCCTCAACTCGCCGAGATTTGTTTCTACATTAAAGCCTACGCCATAGCCAATCTTAAATCCTTCACTCTTTAGAATTTTATATTGCGGCTCTGCATTCCTTAAATAATATCCGGTATCCAAAAAGGCAAAGCCGAAAGTTCTTTGTGTAAGTAGAAGCCGGTACTCAAGGTTTGTCCAGGTGACTCTATTACCCAGGAATTGGTCTTCCGTGTAGCCCCGTAAAGTGTTGGCTCCGCCAAGCCTAAACAAATCGCTGACTTCAAAAAAAGAACCGCGCAGCTCCCTTCCATGAAGCCCGAGAGCAATAACCTGTCTGTTGAACAATTCATAATACATGTCCAGGTCGAGGGTTAGCCGCTGCAGGTTAATATTTGTAGAGACATCCGGCGTAATAAACTGCTGCGGTCCGTATATTTTTTTCCGGCTGAAAGAGTATGAGTTCTCGAATAATATTCCGCGGGTGGGCGAGTAGGGATCATCTCTTGTATCGATAGTAATATTTACGCCCGATGTAATCGAGGTTGAATTAAAAACCGTGAAAAACGATGAGCCGTTGTCGGTCGGAATAACAGCTTCAGTTGAAAGGAAGACTGAAGCGGAGATGCTTTCAGTTGCCAGGTATTCCAGGGAGCCTTCTATTCTTCTTTGCACATAAGTGCTGTCCTGCTTTCTCTGGAAAAGGCTTGCAGTAAAATTAAATGGGTAACCGAACAGCCAGGGCTCAAGATATTTTATCTCAAGGTCCTGCGAGTAAATATCATATTGTTGCCATTTGATTTCAGCGGCTCTCCCTGTGCCGAATAAGTTTTGAAGACTTACATTCACCAGACCGGTAAGATAACCGTTTGTACCGGGCGCCGACGGCGGAATATATCCGATTATCCCGTCGAAGTTGTTGGTTTGCTTTTCTTTCACTTTAATTCTAAGAACTCCCTGGCTTTTTGAATTTAGAAAGAACTCCGGCATGCTGACCGGTTCAAAAAAGCCAAGCCTGTTAAGCTTTGCAGGCAGATCGTCGATTACTTTTTGGGAATATTCCTGACCTATCTTCAATCGCAATTCCCTTAGGATCACATAATCTTTAGTTGATGTATTCCCTTCAATTTCAATTCTGTCAATCTTGCACAATATTCCTTTTTCCACTTTCAAATTTATATCCGCAAGGTGCTCTCCGGAGGTAGAATCGTTATAAAAATAAATTGAGCTGACTATTATCTTGGCAAAAGGATACCCATTGTCTTCGAAATAAGTAAGCGCATCACTTATGTTTTCTTCCATCGTAAATTTATTGAAAATACGCCCTTCCATAAAACCGAAGGAAGGCAGTAGTTTAAGATTCGATGCCGAGTCAAGTCCAAGAACAAATACTCTTTTTATATAAGTAGGTTCGCCTTCATTTAGATCAATATTCAATTGATAGCGCAACGAATCTATTTCATCCAGCCTTGTATTCTGAAATGAACCATGCAGGTAACCGCGATTCCCGAGCTGAAGGGCAAGGTTTGATTTAACCGAATCAATTAAAGCGGGAAAAATTTTATCACCGGTTTTTATACCGCACCAATTGACAATGTTATCTTTACTAAATTTGCTTTCGCCTTCAACTTTGATTGAGCTAATTGTTTGTGCATAACCGCAGGACGATACGGCGAGAAGAAAAATAAAGAGGACCTTAACTTGGAGTGACATTTAGAGTTTTCATTTTTTTACCGACCGGCAAAACCTTCACTTGATTTTGCATCTCCAAAGCTTCATCAAAGCCGATATTGCAAACATCAAACCGGGAAGCATTTAATGCGCCGAGTGAAGATGCCAGCTTCAATCCGTTTTCAAATGTAAGCGAATTATGCCATGAAAAAACAATTCCGGCAACAAAGGCGTCTCCGCTGCCTGTTGGATCAACTACGCTAATTCCCGGAGGTTGGATCTTATAATGATAATCAAAGTCTGCAGCATAAAGATAATCTCCGCCGTTTGTAAGATATGCTTGTTTAATTCCGCGGCTGTATAGCTTGTTTAAAAATTCAATTTTGTCTTCTTCAGAGTTAAGAGAAATTCCACACGAGCTTTCTAATTCGGAAATATTGTTATGGATTATTGTCGGTGATTTTTCAATACACCTTTCCAGATGCCTGCCGTAAGTGTCGCATATAGAAATTTTATCGAACTTATTGGCTATTTCAATTCCTGCCGGAAAAATTTCGTCAGTCTCTTTACAAGGCGAGCTTCCGGCAAACACAACAGTCTCGCAATTCTCAATCATCTTTTCAAGCTTAGATAAGAATTCTTTTGCCTCGCCCGTGCTGATAATTGAATTTGGACCGAAGAATGTAGAGACCTTACCGGATGATTCATCTATGATCAAAGAAGCATCCCGCGTTTCATTTGATGTGTGAATAGAAACGTGCTTAATCTTTTCTTCGGTTAAAACCTGGTTTAACATCTTACCGTTCATCCCGCCTAAAAACGTAAAGGCGATGTTATCAAGGTTCAGATAGCTTAATTGCCTGCTTACATTAATTCCCTTACCACCGGCTTTTAACTCTTGCTTTCCGTTCCGGTTCTCTTCCTCAAATAAAACATGCTTAAAATAAAATCTTCTTTCGAGCAGCGGATTTAATGTTACGGTAACTATCATTTTTACCTTCTGAATTTATAAAGATCACCGGTAAGAGGAGTGATTAAACGGTAGTCGCCAAACCCGGTCTCATCAACAAAGATGAAGCTGCGGTTAAGATTATAATACTGCCAGATTTCATAAGGCTTGGAATCCATATCGAACGGATGCCTGTCAACGTTATCCGGCGGACCTAACAATATAAACACCATTCCCTGGTCTGATCTCCATCCCGGCATATAACGGGAGAAATGCTCGTTGGCATAAGCAACCCTTCCATAATACTCGTCGAACAGTTCATTCTCACTTGTACCGGGAGTCGGGTCCATATTTTTCCAATAGGCTAAAAATCTTTGCGTTTCTTCTTCTTTGGTCTTAGCAGACTTTATTCCCGCTATTTCGCCGGGCGATGCAATGTAAACCATTTCATCCACAGCTTTACTAAGATCATCAACTGTTGAAGGTATTCCAGCCCAGCGGGAGTAAAAAGGTCTCGCAATCGAGGCGAGAGTTTTATCATCGCTGTTTTTCAACTGGACTTCCAGCCTATACAAGCCCAGGCTAAGGCTACTGTCTTTGATTGTGTAAAAAACCTGGGTTCGCCCGGTATCTATATCCTTGACTACCGAGTAATCATAAATCTTATGCTCCCTTTTGTCAAGAACCGTATAATCAATATTTAATTTCTCAGGCTTGTCGGAATAAATTTCATAAAAGATCGGTAAGCCGTCCTTCTGCAGAGAAACATTGCCTGTAATATTTGGTGATATTTTGTTCTTTCCGTCTTCCTTAACCCGTTTATCGAGAAGCATTATGTCGCTTACTGCAAGCGGTTCGGATAGGTTCCTAATTTTTAGATTAAATTCTTTAGGATATTCCGCGCTGGATTCTTTATCCTCAACTGATGTTCGAATGAAATACTCGCCGGGTTGTAGATAAAACGATTTTAGATTCAAGCTGTAGTTTTCTTTATTGGTGGCTTCATTGAAATCTTTAGCATTGATGTTCTCGTTCCAGCTTTTCTCTTCGATCAATTTTTCCTTATCCTTATCAAAGACAGAAATTGTTATGGAATAGCTGCCGTCAAAGCCGTTATCAGATTTTACAAATTGGATGGTTGTGTAAGGAATCATAACAAATGCATCAAGCCTCGTCAGGTCTTTTTTGCCTGAGGAAAAGTTAAGAAAGTCCTGGTAGAATTTCGGCTTTTGGTTGTATGCATTTTCCTCGGTTGCATCTTCAACCTGGGCTTGAACAAGCATTGCAATTAAAGCTACCTGCAATGCAGTTAATAACAAAGCTTTCATCTTGTGCTCTCTTTCCCGGTATACTTTGCAAATAAATCATATTCATTGCAATCCGTTACTTCAACATAATAAAAATTTCCTTTCTTTACATCAATACCATTAAGCGGTATTAAAACTTCGCCGTCAACCTCGGGCGCATCCCGGTAAGAACGCGCTACATAAAACTTACCTTCTTTCCGTTCTACCAGCACTTGAAGCCTTTTGCCGATTAGCTCCCTATTCTTTTCTAATGAAATTTCCTTTTGAAGCTCCATTAAGGTTTCTTTTCTATCGAGCTTAACCTTTTCCGGAACCGGATCGCCGAGCATAAAGCTCGATGTATTCTCTTCTACCGAAAAAGTAAAGACACCTATCCTTTCGAACTTTGCCTCGCTTATAAAATCTTTTAACTCTATGAAATCTTTTTCCGTTTCATTCGGGTAGCCGGTTATAAATGTTGTACGAATTACGACACCCGGAATTCTTTCGCGAAGCTTGACTATCAATTCCCTTGTCTTTTTACCCGTAACTCCGCGCCTCATCGACTTAAGCACTGTATCCGAAATATGCTGAAGAGGAATATCTAAGTATTTCAGCACTTTTGGATTTTGAGCAACCGTATCAATTAAATCTTCGGGAAAGTGAGATGGGTAAGCATACATCAGGCGTATCCATTCTATGCCGTCAATCTCGCTTAACCTGTTTAACAATTCTGAAAGAGATCTTTTATTATAAAAGTCTTTCCCATAATCGGTAGTATCCTGGGCAATCAGGATTAATTCTTTAGCGTTGTTTCGGGCAAGAAACTCAGCTTCGCTTATCAAGTCTTCCATCGATTTGGAATTATGCTTCCCGCGCATTAAAGGTATAGCGCAGAATGAACAAGGATGATCGCAGCCCTCGGAAATTTTTAGGTAAGCAGTATGCGACGGCGTCGTTATATATCTTTCGCCGAGCAGGTTGTATTTCAGCTCTCCGCCAAGCTCTTTTATAATGCCTTCATAATTTTCAGTGCCGAAGTATGCATCAACCTCGGGTATTTCTTTTTGAAGCTCCGGCTTATACCGTTCCGACAGGCAGCCTGCAACGATAACCTTTTTAATTCTTCCTTCCTGCTTTAGTGCAACGGCATTTAAAATGGTATTAATTGATTCTTCTTTAGCTGCCTCAATAAAGCCGCAAGTATTAATGATTATAGTCCCTGCATTTTCTAACTTACCGGTTAGCTTCAAATTATTCAACCGGATCTGGTTCATAAGCCTTTCTGAATCAACTGTATTCTTTGAACAGCCTAAGGTGATTATGCTTATTTTGTCGTTGGTCTTCATTATCATAAATAAAAAAGTATTTCCTGCTCTCGTCTCGATTTATCGGAACTCTAAATCATATTATGATTAAAATTATGAGCAGGATTAAGAAAGTTCAAATTAATTGCCTTAAAATTTCAGTGGATATATTTCAGGTACAGAAGGATGAACGGGGCGGTAAATAGTATAGAGTCAAACCGGTCGAAGATTCCGCCGTGACCGGGAATTAGACCGGACGAGTCTTTAACGCCGGCATCGCGCTTAAACAATGACTCAATTAAATCCCCGATCTGTCCAACTGTGCCTACAATAATTCCAAATGCAATTACAGTTTGCCATGAAAGAAAGCTCAATAAAATTTCTTTCAGCAATATCATTGTTAGTATAGCGAAAATAAAGCCAAAAACTGCCCCTTCCCAGCTTTTGTTGGGGCTGACGCGCTCGAAGAGCTTGTGCTTTCCGAATGCAGTTCCGCCGAAGAATGCTGCGGAATCGCAAATCCAGATGGATATGAAAACCGAAATAATTATATAGCCGCCGCGCAGGTAAATGTCTCCTACAGCCGGATAAAATTCTCTTATCCCTATCATCGAGCTTGCAAAAGCGCCGATGTAAAAAATTCCGAGAAGGGTAGCGCCGATATTGTAAATGGCGGAGTTCTTATTCCTGAACAATTCGACCGCAGAAATAACTATCATCAGTACAAGAACAAATGTATAGGTACTAAAAACATTATTAAACTGATTAACTGCAAGAAAGATAAGGCTAAAAAAGCCTATCCAAACGTTTACACTTATCCCTTTATTTTTAGCAATTGAAGAAAATTCGTAAAAGGAAATAAGCGCAACCGCAACTACAAACGAGAAGAAAATAAAGCTGCCGATATAACATACAGCTAAGATAACCGGTACTGCTATAGCGGAAACAACTACTCTCTTCGCCGTATTGGAAAGCGCCATTATTTTTCTTCTTCCTCATCGGGAAGTTGATTTTTTATTTGCTCGATAAAATTAAGAGCGCTTTGAACATCTTCCTTGTGAACTAAGAGCTTAACAATGGAAAAGTCGCCCGGAGCCGGGAAGTTCCTATCCTTCTGGGATAATATAGCAGCCGGAATGCCGGCGCCTTCAAGATTATCTTTCAGCATTTCAACTTCAAACTCCTGGCTTGAGGTATAAACCACTTCCCAGTTCTCTTCGCTCCAGTTTTCTGGCTTCACGTAGTAGTTTTCAGCAACTAAATGAACTCCGCAATCCCGGCAATAAGTTATCCCGGAAACATATTCATATCCGCAATTTGGACAGATCGGCATATTTCCTCCTATACATTTTTAGTTTGTATATAATATCGCTTTATATAAAAGATTACTCCGAAAAATAAGATTAATAGACCGGCAAATATCAACAATGAAGATGAAAGATTAAAGTTCTTATCGATAGTCGAGTTAATAACGTCGTCATCTCCAAAGATGAAATAAAGAATTACCGCCATAAAATTATTTATAAAGTGCAGCGTCATAGGTACAAAGATTGAGTTGCTCATATAAGCTGCATAGCCAAAGTATAATCCCAACGCAATCAACGGGATTAAACCGTAAGGATTAAAATGATAAAGCCCGAAGAAGATGGCTGTAATAATTGCAGCCCAAATCGGCTTCATCTTAAACTCAAAGCTTTTCTGGATGTACCCGCGAAACATAACCTCTTCGCATAAGGCAGGGACGACTGAGACTACTATTATTACGAGCAATCCTTCTATGATAGACTTTGTACTAAGCAAATTGCTGTATGTCTGATCTACCATATTATTCAGCTTATCAAGGAACGACTTTATTGAATGAACAAACGGCGAGGTTACCGACCAAACATTTATAATGTAAGTTTGAATTGAAAGATAATACTGGATTAATGGCGTAAGTACGGCTATGCCAATAATAAAAAGAAAAATCTCTTCCAGCTTCGGATATTTAAAACGAATTATATGCCCGACATCCTCGTAAAAAATCTTTGCTAATATTAAAGCCGGCAGAAGGATAAAAAGAATTTCGCCTGCAATAGTCATCAGCCTCATACTGTTAACCGGCGCATTCTTCAAGTCGAATCCGAAAATCAGCAGCATAAGCGCGCCGCCGACAAACTGGTAAAGGAAAAATCCTCCAAACAGACCGATAAGCGCCGCTGTGATTGGATTGATTTTAGGCTTTATCCCGTTGTTATCGTTTAGGCTTTTGTTCTCTAAT
Source organism: Bacteroidota bacterium (assembly GCA_021790055.1). Taxonomy (GTDB): domain Bacteria; phylum Bacteroidota; class Ignavibacteria; order Ignavibacteriales; family Ignavibacteriaceae; genus FEN-1297. The sequence continues at coordinate 479 of JAJYIL010000100.1, read as the reverse complement.
TCTTTTGTTTCCGGATTCTGTTCCGAAAGCTGCGTTTTATTATTTAGTTCATCCATAATGTGAAAATAAAAAAAAGGAGACAGATTTTCTACTCTAATTAATCTTTGATGTTAATTTGCCCGCAAGCCCCTGATAGCCGGTCAGTACGGCATCAATTGAACCAATTAACACCTTTGTTTTCACCTTGACAGGTAAGTGGAGCTCATCATCGGTAAGCCAAACAAAGATGCTTCCCTCGCTTTTAAACAGCCCGCCTTTTACAATAATCGGCTCAACAACAATACAGTTAAAAGTTCCTGCCGGTACCGATGCTTTATCTGTGCCAAGGTATTTTACATCAAGGGTGTATACCGAATCCTTATAAAAATTTTTTAATTGAATTGTATCCCCGTATTTCAATTTTGAAAAATCCAAAGTCCTTGCATAATAAAATGCCGAAACAATGTCATTAACGTAGCGCGGGATCTTATATTCTCCGC